>NZ_JBHUGY010000015.1:0-152088 GCF_042682105.1 Mesorhizobium calcicola | reverse complement strand
CTTTTCGGCTCGGTTGGGTGATCGCCCACTGTCGAGTTCGCCACGCGCCACGGCTGCGGCAAGCTTGCGGGCCGTGCGCACACGATCTCGTCGCGTCCGCCATAGTTGAGAGGCGGATCACCAGCGTCAGCGCTTCATTTGTGAGTCAGCGATTCGGCCTCGTCGAGCAGACCCCTGAAGGCGGACTGCAGCCCTGCCCTGTCGCGATTGATTCTGACCCGCGCACACGCACTACTGGTTGCAGGCTCGGCCAGGCTCACGGCGGATAATAAACAATTTCCCCCCTCCCAGCAGGCCCATCAGGTTCGCTGACCTCGGACTTCGGCGCGATCCAGTTCTCGACGGAGAAGGCATAGACCCGGTACAGAAGGATGATGCCACCGAGCCGGGTGCGGCCCGCGCACGAATCTGCGCAGCGCCTCGACGCCGGCACACGAGTGACTCAGCAAGACGAGGCATGCCGCGCGCCTTGGCCACAGCGCCGTCACGTTTCCGTCCATGATGATCGCTGACATGCGCGGGCGTTGCATGTTCTCGCTTTCGGGTCAGCCGATGGCCAAAACCCTAAACCTGCATGATTTCAGCTTCTTGTCGGAAAGCAGGTGGTCGATGGTGCTGATCGTTTCGTCGGTTAGTTTCTGGACCTGGTCGGAGCGCTTGCGCTGATCGTCCTCGCTGATGTCGCCGTCCTTTTCCGCCTTCTTCAGGAAGTCCATGCCATCGCGGCGCACATGGCGCGCGGCGACACGGGCGTTCTCGGCGTAGCCGTGCGAGATCTTGACCAGTTCCTTGCG
Source organism: Mesorhizobium calcicola (assembly GCF_042682105.1). Lineage (NCBI taxonomy): Bacteria > Pseudomonadati > Pseudomonadota > Alphaproteobacteria > Hyphomicrobiales > Phyllobacteriaceae > Mesorhizobium > Mesorhizobium calcicola. The sequence continues at coordinate 151,294 of NZ_JBHUGY010000015.1, read as the reverse complement.
GCGCTGTTCGTTGAGCTCGGGCAGCGGAATCCTGAGATTGGTGCCATCGACGATCGGGTTGAACCCCAGATTGGATTCGCGGATGGCACGGTCAACCGCGCCGACCATCGCCTTGTCCCAGACCGACACCGAGATCATGCGCGGCTCCGGCACCGAAACGTTGGCGACCTGATTGATCGGCATGGTGGTGCCGTAGGCCTGCACCTGGATCGCGTCGAGCAGATTGCTGGAGGCGCGACCGGTCCGCAGCGAAGCCAGATCATGCTTGAACGCCGCGATTGCCCCGTCCATGCGCCGCTTGAGATCGTCGTACTCACCACTCATCTTAATCTCCTCGACCCGTCTAGCGCGGGTTCACTGCTTCGGGGCAAGGCCCCGTGTTCGAGCCTGATTTTCGAAAACCGGCGTCCCTTTTTCGGGATCAGGCCCCGGATCAATCGTCCGCGACGACCGTGCAGCGGCCGCCGCCCCTCAGAATATCGCCAAACCCACCTTTTTCGTGGATCGAATAGACGATTATCGGAATGTTGTTTTCGCGCGCAAGTGCAATCGCTGCCGTATCCATGATGGAGAGGCCGCGTTTTATGACTTCGCCATGGCTGATGCGCTCGAAGCGCGTCGCATTCGGGTCCTTCTTCGGGTCCGCCGAGTAGACACCGTCGACCTGAGTACCCTTGAACAGCGCGTCGGCGCCGATTTCAGCCGCGCGAAGTGCCGCGGCCGAAAGTCAGTGGTGAAGAACGGATTGCCGGTGCCACCGGCAAAGATCACCACCTTGCCCTGGTTCATGTAGGCGGTCGCCTGGCGCTGCGAAAAGCTCTCGCAAAGCTCGGGCATGGCGATCGCCGACAGCACCACGGCGTCGACACCGATCTTGTTCAAAGACGTGCGCAGCGCCAGCGAATTGATGACCGTGGCAAGCATGCCCATATGGTCGCCGGTGACGCGGTCGCCACCCTTGGAGGCAACGGCCACGCCGCGAAAGATGTTGCCGCCGCCGATGACGACGCCGACCTCGATGCCCAGTGCACGCGCCTCGGCGATGTCGGCCGCGATGCGGTCCACGACGGAAACGTCGATGCCGAAATGCTGTTCGCCCATCAACGCTTCGCCCGACGCTTTCAGCAAGACACGTCGGTAGAGGGGCTTCACCGTCATTCTGGTCCTCGTCGTTTGGCATGTGACGCGTTCCGGGTGGCTACCTTCGCGCAGGCGTCGCCCAGGAACAATGGCGTTCCGATACACGAAGGGCGCCGCGATGTCACGCGGCGCCCGAGCCGGAAAATCCTCTCGCCTTTTGTTTAACTCACGCCGGCAAAAGTGCCTTTCATGAGCAGCTCCGGGAAGTAGCCAGCCGGCTTGTCGCCGACCGCCTGACCCCCGGTGAGGCCGCCCTGGATTTCCGGGCCGAAGAACGAGTACGGGAACGGCGTGACCGGCCGGCTGACCGCGTCGAGCCTTGCCAGAAGCTCCCGCGGAATCTCGAAATCCAGCGCGCCGAGATTGTCCTTGAGTTGATCCAGCCTGGTCGCCCCGATGATCACCGAGGCGACACCGGGTCGTGTCGCTGCCCAGTTCAAGGCGATTTGGGCCATGCCACGGCCGAGTTCGCCGGCAATTTTCTCCAGTTCGGCAACGATTGCCCAGTTGCGGTCGGTGAATTTCTGGAAGCCGGGATTGGTGGAACCGCGCATCGTCTCCAGCCTGCCACCGGCCTTGTTGATTGTATCCGAACGATATTTGCCACTCAGCAGGCCGCTTGCCAGTGGGCTCCAGACCATGATGCCGGCACCGTAGCGCGTGCCGAACGGCACGAATTCATGCTCGATGTTGCGCTCGGCCAGCGAATATTCGAGTTGCAGCGCCGAAATTGGTTCGTGGCCACGGTGCTCGGCGACGGATTGTGCCCTGCTGGCATACCAGGCGGGAACGTCGGAGAGGCCGACATGGCGGACCTTTCCGGCGCGCACCAGATCGTCCAGTGTCCGCATCACCTCTTCCGGCGATGTCAGCCTGTCCCAGGCGTGCAGATATAAAGGTCGATATAGTCGGTGCCGAGCCGCCTCAGCGAGCTATCGACGGCGCGGATGATGTTCTTGCGGCCATTGCCGCCGGCATTCGGATTGCCCTGCTCCAGATTCATGCTGAACTTGGTGCTGATTACCGCCTTGTCGCGCAAACCGCGCTCGGCGATGAACTCGCCAAGCCAGGTCTCGGAGGTGCCGCCGGTATAGGCGTCGGCCGTATCGAAGAAATTACCGCCTGCCTCGACATAGGCATCGACCAGCGCGCGCGCGGTCTCCTTGTCGGCGCCCCAGCCCCATTCGGTGCCGAAGGTCATGGTTCCGAGTGCCAGCCGGGTGACACGCAGCCCGCTGTTGCCGAGGGTGTAGTAGGACATGGTCACGATGTCGTTCCGATCCCGATCCAATGATCAATGCCGATCCTGTCCGGGGGTCGTCTTGACCCACGGGTTGCCGCGCTCGTGCGTCATGCGGAATGTGAAGCCGTCGACTCTCCAGCCGGCGCCCGAACGGGTCAGGTGGTGTTCGTAGGTGCCCCAGACTTCCCAGAGCGGGTCGCCATTGCCTTCCATCCGGTTCCAGGCGTAGCCGTTGGAGAAGACGGTCGCGGCGTTGGCGTCGATGGCGACCTGGTGGTTGGTGCGCAGATGCAGGCTGGTCTTGCTGCCCCTGAGATTCGCTGCCCAGGTCCCGATCAGGTCGTCCGAGGCGATGGTGGCCGGAGGCTGTCCGCTCAGGCTGCTGAAGTCGACGGTGACGCGTTCGGCGAAGTAGCTGCGGGCGAGCCGCCAATCCTGGGCATCGACGGCGCGATCGATGGCATCGGCGATGCGGATGACGGCGCGCTCATCGGCGAGCGCCGTTTCGCGGGGTGGTTCGGCCCCGCCGGCATCGACTGGCGCCAGCGCTACACCGGCAGCGAAGGTAACATACTTCAGTGCATTCATCTCTCTTCTCCTTGCGCGTCGGCCCGCCGCCGATCTGTTGGCGACAATGTGGGCCACCGCGCCGGCGTCGAGAAGATTGCATTATCCGCATGGACTATGCGATATCATGCATGAATGGATCGCGATCTGCTCAGCCACCTTCCTGTCGTCGTCGCCGTGGCGCGGCGCGGCGGCTTCGCGGCGGCCGCCGCGGAGCTTGGCATGAGCCCTTCGGCGGTCAGCCACGCGGTGCGCCTTGTCGAAGAGCGGATCGGCCAGCCGCTGTTTGCCCGCACCACGCGCAGCGTCGCGCTGACCGAGGCCGGCGAAGCGCTTGTCGCCGCGGCGGAACCGGCATTGGAAGACATCATCGACAGGATTGAGCGCATTCGATCGGTGAAAGGCAGGGCGAGCGGACTGCTCAAGATCAATGTGCCGCGCCTGGCGCTGCCGCTTGCCTTGATGCCCATCCTGTCGGCAATGGCCGAGCGCTATCCCGAGGTGACGGTGGAAGTGTTCACCGATGAGCGCCTGAGCGATATTGTCGGCGAAGGCTTCGACGCAGGCATAAGGCTGGGCGAGATGATCGCCGAGGATATGGTGACGGTGCGGCTGACCGAGCCGTTTCGAACGGTCATCGTCGCCTCTCCAGCCTATGTCGGCCGCCACGGAAAACCGCGGACGCTGGCTGAGCTCTCCAGCCACAACTGCATCGGCTACCGGCTGCTGCGGTCGCGCGCACTCTACCGCTGGGATCTGTCCGACCAGGGCAAGGATATCAGCGTCGAAACGCGTGGCAGCGTCGTCGTCAACGATCCGCTGTCGGCGCACGACATGGCGTTGGCCGGCATCGGGCTGGCCTATCTGTTCGAACCGCTGGTGCGAGCCGACATCCAGGCCGGCAGGCTGGTCGAAATCCTGCGCGAAGCGTCGATCGATGAGCCGGGACTGTTCCTCTATTTCCCGCGCCGGGCGTCCATGGCGCCGAAGCTCAGGGCCTTCATCGATACCGCACAAGAAATCGGCCGGGCATCCCTGCGGACACCCGGCCGATAAAATTCGTCAGGAGATAGCGCCGCGGCAGCTTACTTCTTGACCGCCGCCGCGACTTCCGCCGCGAAATCGGTCTCTTCCTTCTCGATGCCCTCGCCCAGCGCGAAGCGCAGATAGGCGGTGATCTTGGCCGGCGCGCCGATATCCTTCTCGGCATCCTTCAGCGCCTTCTCGACAGTGATGTCGGGATTGAGCACGAAGGCCTGCTTCAGGAGCACGACCTCTTCGTAGAACTTGCGCAGACGGCCTTCGACCATCTTCTCGATGATCGCTTCCGGCTTGCCGGACTGGCGCGCCTGATCGGAGAAGATCGCCTTTTCGCGCTCGACGGCGGCCGGATCGATCTGCTCCGCGGTCAGGGCCATCGGATTGGTGGCCGCGACATGCATGGCAACCTGGCGCGCGAAGGCATTGGCCGCATGCTCATTGCCCGTGGTCTCGATCGCGACCAGCACGCCGAGCTTGCCGAGACCATCGGCAACCGCGTTGTGGACATAGGTAGCCACGGCGCCGTGCTCGACAGTGAGCTTGGCAGAGCGGCGGAAGCTGATGTTCTCGCCGATCGTACCGACCGCGTCCTTGATCACCTCGGTGACGGACTTGTCGCTGCCCGGATATTTGGCCGCCGCGACCACTTCGGTCTTGCCACCATAGCCGAGCGCGACCTTCGCGACATTGCGGACAAGCTCCTGGAACTGCTCGTTGCGGGCGACGAAGTCGGTTTCGGAATTGACTTCGACGACGGCAGCTTCGCGCACACCGGAATCGACACCGATCAGGCCTTCTGCCGCGGTGCGGCCGGCCTTCTTATCGGCCTTGGAAATGCCCTTCTTGCGCAGCCAGTCGATGGCCTCTTCCATGTTGCCGTTGGTCTCGTTCAACGCCGCCTTGCAATCCATCATGCCCGCGCCGGTCAAGTCGCGGAGTTCTTTGACCTGTGCAGCCGAAATGCTCATTGTCGCCTCTTTGTTTTAAATGCACCGACGCACCATCGGTACTCGATGATGCGTCTGTTTAGCGTGCCAAAATATGAGAAAGATGAAGGCCGCAACCGGCCTTCGAATATCAAGCTTCAGGGGCTTCCGATGCCGGGGCCGGATCGAGCGCCGGTTCGACCGGGGCTTCGACCGAAGCGCCGATGTCGACGCCGAGCGCGCCCTGCTGGCGGGCGATGCCGTCGATCGCAGCCTTGGCGATCAGGTCGCAATAGAGCTGGATGGCGCGGGCCGCGTCGTCATTGCCGGGGATCGGGAAGTCGATCTTGTCCGGGTCGCAGTTCGAATCGATGATGGCGACGACCGGGATGCCGAGACGCTTGGCCTCGAGGATGGCGATCGCTTCCTTGTTGGTGTCGATGACGAACATCAGGTCGGGCGTCGAGCCCATGTCCTTGATGCCGCCCAGCGCCTTGTCGAGCTTCTCGCGCTCGCGGTCGAGGTTCAGGCGCTCCTTCTTTGTCAGGCCCTGGGCCTCGCCGGCCAGCATCTCGTCGAGCTTGCGCAGGCGCTGGATCGAGTTCGAGATCGTCTTCCAGTTGGTCAGCATGCCGCCGAGCCAACGCGAATTGACATAGTACTGGGCCGAACGCTGTGCCGCATCGGCGACGATGTCGGACGCCTGGCGCTTGGTGCCGACGAACAACACGCGGCCGCCCTTGGCGACAGTGTCGGAAACCTGCTTCAGCGCCTGGTGCAGCAAAGGCACCGTCTGCGAGAGGTCGATGATGTGGATGTTGTTGCGGGCGCCATAGATGTAGGGCGCCATTTTCGGGTTCCAGCGGTGGGTCTGGTGGCCGAAGTGAATGCCAGCTTCCAAAAGCTGGCGCATGCTGAAATCAGGCAGAGCCATTCTTGTTTCCTTTCCGGTTAGCCTCCACGGACACAGGCATTTTTGGACTTTGTCCTCGAACGCCACCGGAGGTTTCAGCCGGATTTCTCCCGGGCAGACACCAAAGTCCGTGTGTGGAATGAGCGCGCATATAGAGGGGATGCGCGACAAACGCAAGCCGTGTGGCGTTTCACCGCTCAGCGTGCGGCAATCAGCGCTCCGGTCCCGATCATCGCGCTGCCGGCAAACCTGTTCATCAGCCGCATGCGTCCCGGCGTCCTGAACCAGCCCGAAGCCCGCCCGGCAAGTGCGGCATACATACCCATGGTGAGGACATTGACGCTGATCACGACCGCGACCACCAGCAGGCCGTCGGCCAGGGTCATCGTGTTGAGGTTCAGGATCAGCGGCATGATCGAGGCATGGAAAAGGATCGCCTTCGGGTTGCCCAGCGCAATGGATGCACCGAGGAAGAACGACCGTGACAATCTCGGCTGCGACGCCTGCGGTTCATCCGATTGGCTGGCGGCGGCTCGCCACATCCTGACGCCGAGAAAAACCAGATAGACAGCGCCCGCGTATTTCAGCAGGAGAAAAACCCATTCGAAAGTCTGGGCCAACGCCACCAGTCCGAGCAACGCCAGGGTGACCAGCACGGCATCGCCGGCGGCGACGCCAACTCCGGCCATGAACGCGCGAAGGAACCCGCGCGATACACCGTTGGTGATGACCGCGAACATCGCCGGTCCCGGCGTTGCGGCTGCAAGCGTGATAGCGGCGCAATAAGCCAGAAATGCCGTTGGTGTCATGGCCGAGCCTTTCCGTTGGGCACCCGCACCCGCCGGAAGATCGCGACGATCTCCTCGCGGCTGCATCCGATAGCGCCGAGCCGCACCGCGCGGTCGCGCTCGAAGCCGGTTATGTCATAGTGCGGCGCCGATGTCTTGGGCGCGGCCCCTGATAGGACGAGTGCTTGATGCCGAGTTGCGCGGCGAAGCGGTGCAACTCATCGGTGTCGTCCGCCATCAGATGGCACCAGCGATCGCCGGCCCAGTTCCGGATCGCCGCGTCGACATAGACTGCCATGAAGCTTGCTGTCTGCCTTCCACTCTTCGCAGCCGTCACTCTTGGCAACCGCCATTCTTGGCAACCGAATGACGATCGGCCACATGGCCCGTCTGGTTGTCAGTGACGATAGAATGGATTCGGATAGAAGATGAAGCGGCCACCGGCCGCAAGCTCGGCGACCGTGCTGGTGACTGTATCCTGCATGCAGCCTTCGCCTATGCCTTGCTGGGCGATCTCGGAGATCTGGGGGCCTGCGACGCGTGGATTGCTGCTTCCGTCGCCCTTCCCCGACCGCGTCGGCGAGATCGTCATGTCGCGGGCACAAGCGCTCGGCTTCGCCCACGCAAAGCTGATGCTCGCCTTCATCCGCCAGCCCGACGAACGGTATTTCGTCAAGGAAGCTCTTGCGCTCCACACCGCCTATGTCAATGCAATCGAACGCGTGTTTGGCGCACCACCAGATACTTTGCGCCGCGCGGATGCCAGTGTGGTGGAATTCTGGATCAAGGCGATGCGGGATCACGCAGCACCGCCAAGCCCGGAGGAGCCGCGATGAACCTTGCGATTCGTACCCTGAAGTCCGCCGTGGTCGGCTTGCTGGTCCTCGGCGCGATCGTCTTCGTGCCGGCAGGCACTCTGACCTACTGGCAGGGTTGGTCTTTTATTGTCGTCTTCGCGATCTCGACGAACATTATCGGCGTCTACCTCGCGCTCAGGAATCCCGCGTTGCTCGAACGTCGTATCAAGGCCGGACCCGCCGCCGAGACCCGGCCATTGCAGAAGGTGCTCATCGCCGTCGCATTTTCGGCCGCGATCTTGCTGGTGATCTTCTCGGTGCTCGACTATCGATTCGGATGGTCGCATGTACCGGCCTGGGTCTCAGTATTCGGGAATGTCCTCGTGGCGCTCGGCCTGATGATCGACCTGCGGGTCTTCGGCGAAAATAGCTACGGGGCTTCGACGATCGAGAAGATGGAAGGCCAAAAGGTCATCTCCACCGGTCCATACGCTCTGGTCCGGCATCCCATGTATGTCGGTGTGCTGGTGCTGGTCGTCGGCGCGCCGCTGGCGCTGGGTTCTTATTGGGGATTGTTGTTTCTGCTGCTCAACGTGCCGATCCTGGTGCTGCGCGTCCTGGACGAGGAGAAGATGCTTCAATCGGATCTCGATGGCTACACCGACTATATGCGAGCGGTCCGCTACCGGCTCATACCTGGCCTCTGGTAACTCGCAGGCCCAACCAGGGCGCTGATCAACGCATTGCCCGTCACCGCTTTATCTTCCCGTTCGGCACTCGCACGCGCCGGAAGATCGCGACGATCTCCTCGCGGCTGCATTCGATGGCGCCGAGCCGCACCGCGCGGTCGCGCTCGAAGCCGGTTATGTCATAGTGCGGCGCCGATGTCTTGGGCGGCCCCTGATAGGACGAGTGCTTGATGCCGAGTTGCGCGGCGAAGCGATGCAACTCATCGGTGTCGTCCGCCATCAGATGGCACCAGCGATGGCCGGCCCAGTTCCAGATCGCCGCGTCGACATAGACTGCCATGAAGCTTGCTGTCTGCCTTCCACTCTTCGCAGCCGCCATTTCCTAGCAACCGCCATTCTTGGCAACTGAATGACGATCGGCCACATGGCCCGTCTGGATGTCAGTGACGATAGAATGGATTCGGATAGAAAATGAAGCGGCCACTGGCCGCAAGCTCGGCGACCGTGCTGGTGACTGTATCCTGCATGCGACGGTGCAATTCGGCAACCGCATCGTCGACCGAGGCGGCATGCTCATGCAGGCCGAGTGGATCGGGCACCCGGATGTGGGCGCAGCGCGGCCCGGCCGGCTGCGGAATGAACCGGTTCATCGTGTCGCGCAGTCGGCTCCGGCAATAGTCGTTGCGGACCCGCTTCAGATGCTCGGCGATCTCCTCCTGGGTGATGCGCGGATTGGCCGAGGCCCATGGCCCGACGCGTTGCAGCCTTTGAATCGTATCGGCGAGTGCCCGGACCTGTTTTTGCCCTTCCGCGTCGCCGGTGTTTTCGCGTTGCCAACGACGTGCCCGCCGCAGAAGCTCGGTGGTGTCGGTGACGGCCGCGTCGAGCGAGATGCTCTTGCCTAGCCGACGGCCGAGCTCGCCGACCAATGCCTTCTGGCGCCCGGCATAGGACGCGCCTTCGTCGGATGGCATGCCCCAGGTGGCCTCGTCGCGGGCCAGCAGTGTCGCATAGATATGGTGGATGCGCTGCGGCAGCGTGTCGTTGGCGCGGCGTACTATTTTCAGGCTTTTCTCGACATAGGCGCATTCCTTCGCCAGCGCCGCTTCGACATTCCTGGTGAAGGCAAGTTTCCAGACAACCGGCGCGATCCAGACCTTGAAATCCGGATCCGTGGCTCGACCTCGCTGGAGGGCCTCAAGCCCCATCTCGACGGCACCCGGCAGCAGCGGCGCAACGATGTTGGCATGCCAGCCGACGCCGCCCTCGGGATGCAGCAGCACGCCGTGGCCCTTCAATGCCCAGGCGACGGAGTGTTCCTTGGCTGCCCCGCTGTTGCCGGGAATCTGGGCGATCAGATTGTTGGCCAGCCAGAATTTCTGCATCAGCCGGCCAAGGCCGTTGACGACGCCATTCGTTGCCCACGATGCGGCGAGCGGGCTGACCTGCGACACAATCTCCTTGTCGATCATCCAGTCGGTGAAGAACTCGGGATGATTGGGCGTGAGGAAGGTCGCCTTCCCCGCCCCGCAACTGGCCTTCAGCCGCTCAAGGTCGGCGTGGGGAAAGTCGATGTAGCGGACATTGGCAACGCCGCGCAAACCGGCCAGGCGGTTGAACGGCAACAGATCACGAAAGCCGGGAACGCCGCGCAGCATGACGATCCGGTTGACTGATGTCATGGCCCTGATCAGTGCCGGGTTAGGCCGCGGCGCCACGAACACATCGATCCTGCTCAAGCTGCTCCCCCCTTGCGCCTCGACGCCGGGAAGGAAGTTGAGAGACGATTGCGGCGCGTTCAAGTCGTTCGCCACGACAACGCCGTGTCGTGGTTAATCAACCGACCAGCTAAAGCACTATTTGGCCGGGCAGGTTTTCGACTGGTCGAACAATGAAAGATTGACCAGCTTGCCGGTCATCGAGAAGTCACCATAGTCCATGACGAGGTCGCGGGTGATGCCGTTCTCATGCAGCTTGAAGCTAATCCGGTATTCCGGCACCTCTTCGCCTGTCTTGTCGGTGTCGTCGAAATACGCAATGTCGACCGGCCAGTATTTGTCGGCGGCGAGCTTCGCCAGTGCCGGAGCTTCCGGGTCGGCCTTGTCGGCATCGGTTTTCTTGCCGACGACGACGGTGGTCGTCATCACCTTGTTGGCGTCTTCGGAGCCGTCAAACAGGTTGGTTTCGTAGAAGTTCTCGCCCTTTTCGGCCTTGCCGATCAGTTCGACCAGATGCTGGGTCGGAAATTGGGTCATGGCCAGCTCGAGGCTGTTCTTTTCGGGCTTGTCGATATCGACTTTCAACCCCTTGGTCTGTTTCGTGGCGATGCCCTTGACCTCCTTGTCGAGGTTCTGGTCGACGAAGGACTTCGTCACGAACGAAAAGGTCTTGCCTTCGGCGTCCTCGAAAGTGGTCGTCTGCTGGTCGGTCAGCCTTGTGTTGTCGTTGGTGACGATCTGGGTGACGAAACGGAATTTCACCGTATAGCCTTCACAGGCCGAGCCATTGAACTCATAGACCATGCGGCCGGATATGCCTGTGATGCCGGATTGATCGGACGCCTTTTTGAGGGTGAGGTCATAAACGGCGCGGTGGGCTTGCAGCGCCGGCACGGCGAAAGCAGGGCCTATCGAGAAGACTGCCGAGAACAGGACGGCATGGAATGCAAGGCGCGTTGCGCGCATGAGGTACTCCGATCGTCGCGGCTGATGGCAGGCCGCAGGGAAAGATGGTCCAGCTTAAAAAAAGTCATGGCGGAAGCGAGGCAAAAATAGCAATTTCGGCCCGGCCGGCGCGGCGTCACCAAGCAATAGGGAAATACCATGAGTGAAACAATCGAAAAGCGGCTAAGCGATCTGGGCGTGACGCTTCCCGTCGCCGCCGCGCCTGCCGCCAATTACGTGCCCTATTGCAGGACCGGCAACCTGCTGTTCACCGCCGGACAGTTGCCGCTCAAGGACGGCAAGCTGCAGGCCAGCGGACGGCTCGGCCGTGACGTCGACACCGCGGCCGGCAAGGATGCGGCAAAGTACTGCGCGATCAACATCCTGGCGCAAGCCAAGGCAGCGCTCGGCGACCTCGAGAATATCCGCCGCCTGGTGAAGATCACCGTCTTCGTCGCCTCCGTGCCCGAGTTTGTCGAGCAGCATCTGGTTGCCAACGGCGCCTCCGATTTCCTGGTTGCGGCACTTGGCGAGCGGGGCAAGCATGCCCGCTCCGCCGTCGGCACCGCCTCGCTGCCGCTTAATGCCGCGGTGGAAATCGAAGCGATCTTCGAAGTCGAGTGAGCCAGGGGACAACCATGACCAACCTATCCTGGCTGACCGCCCGGCCCGTCGCCCATCGCGGTCTTCACGACATGAACAAGACGCGTTGGGAAAACACGCTTTCCGCTTTCGCCGCTGCTGCCGAGCGCGGCTATGCCATCGAATGCGACGTGCACCTGTCGTCGGATGGCGTTCCCGTCATCATCCATGATGGCGACCTTAAAAGGCTGACCGGACAGGACGGCTTCGTCTGGCAGCGCACCGCGGCCGAGATGACGGTGCTCAAGGTCGGCGACACATCCGACCACGTGCCGACGCTTCAGGAAGCGCTCGATCTTGTCGATGGCCGGGTGCCGATAGTCGTGGAACTGAAAGGCATCCCGGGTCGCGATGATGGTCTCGTGGCGAGCGTCGGCAAGATACTCAAGCGCTACAAAGGCAAGGCGGCGATCATGTCGTTTGATCACTGGCTGATCCGCGATTTCCCCAAACATGCGCCCGGCATTCCGGGCGGACTGACAGCCTACGGCAAGGAAAACCAGCTGATCGAAGCGCATTTCGCCATGCTGGCGCACGAAATCGCGTTCACCTCCTATGCCGCCGGCGACCTGCCGAACCGGTTCGTCAGTTTTGTGCGTGAAAAGCTGAAAATGCCGGTCATCACCTGGACGGTGCATGACCAGCCGGCGGTGGACCTGACCTTCAAATATGCCGACCAGATGACATTCGAAGGGTTCGAACCCGATCTGGTCAAAGTCGCCTGAAGTCGGGTGTCCGAAACGTGACTTGTACCAGGCCGGACGGAGCTTAAATAAGCCTCATGGATCAAGGCGACGACGGCGATGGCCAGACAGCAAATGCGGACTATTCGATCCGCGTCGCCGCTGGTATCGGTGCTTTCACCCCGGAGGAATGGAATAGCCTCAGTGGGACCACACGCGGCGACGCAGAAAACGGCTACAACCCGCTCGTTTCATTTGCTTTTCTGAGCGCGCTCGAAGACTCCGGCTGCGCCGTGCGGCGCACCGGCTGGCAGGGCCATCATTTGCGGCTGGAGACCGCGCAGGGCAAGCTGCTCGGCGCGGTGCCGTGCTATCTCAAGTCGCACAGCCAGGGCGAATATGTGTTCGATCATGGCTGGTCGGATGCCTTCGAGCGCGCCGGCGGCCGCTACTATCCCAAACTGCAATGCGCGGTGCCGTTCACACCGGTCACAGGCCCTCGCCTGCTGGTCACCAAGGGCGAGGATGCCGGCGCCGTCAAGGCCGGACTGGCGGCGGGACTGAAGGCGGTCACGCAAAAGCTCGGTGTCTCTTCCGCGCATGTCACCTTCGCGCAAGAGAGCGACGTGGAGGTGCTGGAAGCGGCAGGTTTCCTGCATCGCACCGACCAGCAATTCCATTTCTTCAACGAAGGCTTTTCTACCTATGACGACTTCCTCGCCACCCTTGCGTCGCGCAAGCGCAAGGCGATGAAGAAGGAAAGGCGCGAGGCGCTGGCCAACGGCATCTCGATCGACTGGCTGACCGGCAAGGATCTCACCGAAAAGGCCTGGAATGACTTCTTCGCCTTCTACATGGACACCGGCAGCCGCAAATGGGGCCGGCCTTATCTCACCCGCCAGTTCTTTTCGCTGATCGGCGAACGCATGGCCGACGACATCCTACTGGTGATGGCCAGGCGCGACGGACGCTACATCGCCGGCGCCATCAATTTCATCGGCTCCGACGCACTCTATGGCCGCAACTGGGGCTGCATCGAGGACCATCCCTTCCTGCATTTCGAGGTCTGCTACCATCAGGCGATCGACTTCGCCATCGAGCGCAAGCTGAAGGTGGTCGAAGCAGGCGCGCAGGGAGAGCACAAGCTGGCGCGCGGCTACCGGCCGGTGACCATGCATTCCGCGCACTACATTGCGCACCCCGGCTTGCGCAACGCCGTCGCCGACTATCTCAAGCGAGAACGGCACGAGGTGGAGCGGATGAGCGAATATCTGGAAGAACACACCCCGTTCCGCAAGGATCTGGAGGGTTAGCGACCGGACTGCCCTGATGACCAGGCGACTTCGCCCGATCGTCTTGCCGACTTTCGACGGCTTCGCTACACGAAAGGCAAGAATCCGGAGCGTTCGCCATGACCGAGGCCACCTACGACACCGACAACATCTTCGCCAAGATCCTGCGCGGTGAAATTCCCTCGCACCGCGTCTACGAGGACGAGGCGATCGTCGCCTTCATGGATGTGATGCCGCAAGGGCCGGGCCATACGCTGGTGGTGCCGAAGGCGCCGTCGCGCAACCTGCTCGACGCCGATCCGGCAACATTCGGCCCGCTTTTCACGGTCGTCCAGAAGGTGGCGCGGGCCGTCAAACAAGGTTTTGGCGCCGACGGCGTCACCGTCATGCAGTTCAATGAACCAGCCTCGGGGCAGACCGTCTATCATCTGCATGTGCATGTCATCCCGCGCTTCGACGGCATTCCGCTGAAGCCTCACGCTGGCGGGATGGAGAAGCCGGAGGTGTTGGCCGAGAGCGCCGACAAGATACGGGCAGCGCTGCGAAGCTGACGCAGCACGTCGCTTTACGACCTGGAAAACCGTTTCCAATGAAAAAGCCCGCCCTTCTGAACTGACCCCGTAAAGTTGGACACAACCTTCGGGGGTCAGTTCAGCGATGCCGGGGCTTTTTTCACCTATCCGCAATGCTTAAGCGGCAGCGGAAACCTGGGCGCTGGCCGGCACCGAAGCGATCGTCTTCAGGATCTGCGAGGCGATCTGGTAGGGGTCGCCCTGCGAGTTCGGACGACGGTCTTCCAGATATCCCTTGTAGTCGTTCTTGACGAAGGAGTGCGGGACGCGGATCGAGGCGCCGCGATCGGCGATGCCATAGCTGAACCTGTTCCATGGCGCGGTCTCGTGCTTGCCGGTCAAACGCTTGTCGTTGTCCGGGCCGTAGACGGCGATGTGATCCATCAGGTTCTTGTCGAAGGCCGCCATCAGCGCTTCGAAATAGGCCTTGCCGCCGACTTCGCGCATGTAGGCGGTCGAGAAGTTGGCGTGCATGCCCGAGCCGTTCCAGTCGGTGTCGCCGAGCGGCTTGCAGTGGTATTCGATGTCGATGCCGTATTTCTCGGTCAGGCGCTGCATGAGGTAGCGGGCCATCCACATCTGGTCGGCGGCCTTCTTGGAGCCCTTGCCGAAAATCTGGAATTCCCACTGCCCCTTGGCCACTTCGGCGTTGATGCCTTCATGGTTGATGCCGGCCGCGAGGCAGAGGTCGAGATGCTCTTCGACGATCTGGCGGGCGACGGAGCCGACATTGGAGTAGCCGACGCCGGTGTAGTACGGACCCTGCGGCGCGGGATAGCCGCTCTCGGGGAAGCCGAGCGGGCGGCCGTCCTTGTAGAAGAAATATTCCTGCTCGAAACCGAACCAGGCGCCTTCGTCGTCGAGGATGGTGGCGCGCTTGTTGGAAGCATGCGGCGTGACGCCATCGGGCATCATGACTTCGCACATGACGAGCACGCCGTTGGTGCGGGCCGGATCCGGATAGACCGCGACCGGCTTCAAGACGCAGTCGGAGCTGTGCCCTTCGGCCTGCTGCGTCGACGAACCGTCAAAACCCCACAGCGGAAGCTGCTCGAGCGTCGGGAATTCGGCGAATTCCTTGATCTGCGTCTTGCCGCGAAGATTGGGAACCGGGGTATATCCATCGAGCCAGATATACTCGAGCTTGTATTTCGTCATTCTAGCCTCTCGTTGCTTGATCACCGAACACTGGACGGCGTCGACATGCGTCTGCCACCAGTGGCCGGCCTGCCGGATCACTAAAAAGCAATTCGTGTGCCACTCTTGGCCGACAGGGTGCGGCAAAATTGACGCGGCATCCGGTTGAAGTTGGCAAGCCGCCTAAACAATGCGTCCGGATCAATCACAGTCACAATTCGCACAAATAATAGGCAAATACTGATCTTTTCGTAGGCATATTGCCTAACTTGATTGCAGACCCTATCTTCGAAACAAGTTGAATCGACAAGGTTCGGCAGAAGAAAGGAACCCGACAATGGAAATCATTTCCACGCGTCCGTCGGCCAAAATTCTGATGTTCCCGGTGGCAGCGCGCGTCGCTGCCTCAAATTTGAGCGGGAAGGCTAAGTTTGCGGCAGAGCTTGCTTTGCTGCGCGGTGTTCGGGCGGATTTCGGCGACGGCTGGTATCACGACGCCGCCATCGAGGAAGAGGCTCAGGGCCGCAAGAGCTGACAGCAAGGCCAGCCAGCCTTCGTCAGCGGAATTGCCGTAAAGAAATTGAAAGCCCGGCGCGATCGCTCGCGCCGGGCTTTTTTCGAGGCCGTTGCCCCTGGTTATTGCTTGGCGTGCAAGTCGGTGCCGAGCGTATCCCTGACGAAGATCATGCCGATGACCAGCGACATCGCCGCGATCACCACCGGATACCAGAGGCCATAGTAGATATCGCCCTTGTAGGCGCTGAGCGCGAACACGATCGCCGGCAGCAGGCCGCCGAACCAGCCGTTGCCGATGTGATAGGGCAGCGACATGCCGGTATAGCGGATGCGGGTCGGGAACATCTCGACCAGAATGGCCGCGATCGGCCCGTAGACCATGGTCACGTAAAGCACCAGGATGAACAGGATGCCGATGACCTTTGCCCAATTGACCTGTGCCGGGTCAGCAAACATCGAGAACGCACCCGCTGCCGGAATGCTGTAGACGGTGACGTCGGTGACGCCGGCGGCTTCATCCTTCGTCAGCACCTTGTCCTTGATCGCCTGCTCGGCCGGGACCGTGGCCTTTTCGCCGGCGCGGATGGCAGCGGCGTCGAGCTTCACCTCAGGATTGGCCGCGACAAAGGCGTCGAGCTTCTGGTCGGCGACCTTGGCAGCAGCACGCTTCAGCGGATAGCCACCATCCTGAAGGGCCAGGTTGATGGCCTTCTTGAAAGCAGCCTCGTTTGCACTTGCCTTGTCCGCGGCCGCCACGGCGTCATAGGACGTCACGGATTCGGTGCCGATCTTGACAGTGGCCGCGGTCCCCGGCGCTGCCGTCGAGATAATGTCATAGGGCACGGAGCTCTTGGCCAGGAAGTCGGTGGCAATATCGCACGAGGTGAGAGGCTTGCGTGTTCCGGTCGGATTGAACTGGAAATTGCAGTCCCCCGGGGCCGCGGTCACCGTCGCACGCGTGTTCTGCTGCGCGGTGGCGAGCGCCGGGTTGGCGGCCCAGGTCAACGCCTTGAACAGCGGAAAGGTGGTGACGATCGCCAGCGCAAGACCGGCCATGATGATCGGCTTGCGGCCGACCTTGTCGGAGAGCCAGCCGAACACGACGAAGAAGATCGAGCCGAGCGCCAGCGCAACAGCGATCATGATGTTGACCGACTGCGGATCGACCTTGAGCACGTTCGCCAGGAAGAACAGCGCGTAGAACTGGCCATTGTACCAAACCACGGCCTGGCCGGCGGTGAGGCCGAACAGCGCGAGCAAGGCGATCTTGGCGTTCTTCCACTGTCCGAAGGCTTCCGTGAGCGGCGCCTTAGAGCCCCTGCCCTCGTCCTTCATGCGCTGGAAGGTCGGCGACTCGGCAAGCGAAAGACGAATCCAGACCGATATGGCGAGCAGGACGGCCGAGACCAGGAATGGAATACGCCAGCCCCAGGCCGTGAAATCCTCCTTGCTCAGCGAATTCTGCACGATCAGGATGATGATCAGCGACAGGAACAGGCCGAGTGTCGCCGTCGTCTGGATCCACGACGTATAGAATCCGCGGCGGTCGTCGGGAGCATGTTCGGCGACATAGGTCGCCGCACCACCATATTCACCGCCGAGGGCCAGGCCCTGCAGCATGCGCAGTGCAACCAGGGTGATAGGCGCCGCGATGCCCCAACTCGCCGAACCGGGAAGCAGGCCGACCAGGAAGGTCGACAGGCCCATGATCATGATGGTGACGAGAAATGTGTATTTGCGGCCGACGAGATCGCCGATGCGGCCGAACACCAGCGCGCCGAACGGACGCACGAGGAAGCCGGCGGCGAAAACCAGCAGCGTGAAGATGTTGCGCGTCGTTTCCGGATAAGAATTGAAGAATGTCGAGCCGATCGCGGCCGCCAATGCGCCGTAGAGATAGAAATCGTACCATTCGAAAACGGTGCCGAGCGAGGAAGCGAAGATGACCTTCTTTTCCTCCCGCGTCATGCCGCGGCTTTTTCCGCCGGCAGTCGATGCCATTGCCATAGAATTGTCCTCCCGTGAGACCCATTGCCTCGATGCTGTGCGTCACTGTCCGCGTTCTCCTCCGAGCACGGACTCAAGCACTGCGATCACGGAAAAATGACAGAAAGCGCGCGCCAACGTCAGGACGTCTTTGGGATTATGACTTTGGTATTAGGTGCGCTGCGGGATGAAGTGGAGCGAGCGGCGGAGTCATCAGCCCTTGAGCGCTTCCAACAGGCGGACGGCAGCCATCATGTCGTGCTTGCGGGCCGAGCGGCGCGCGACCGCCTCGGCGTCCTGTCCCCAATGCTCGATCTGCCAGTCCTCGTCTACATGGCCGGCGGCCCAGGCAGCCTCGGCGTCAAGCTCGCCGAAATCGACGGCCAGCGCCAGCAGCGCCGAACCGGTCAGCGAGGTCATGACGTGGATGGCGGCCAGCCGCAGCGGGTCGGCGCGCTGGGCAAGGTGGCTGCCCAGCACGGCGATGGTTTCACGTGGCTGCTCGACATGGATGATGCCTTCGGCGAGGTTGAAGCGCGCCCCGAGGCTGGCGCGCGCCCAATCGAGGACCGGGTTCCAATGCTGGTTCTGCCGCTCCACCAGGCCTTGCGGCGCGTCGGCGCGGTAACACAGAAGATCGGATGAGGCGAAGCGCAGGATGTCTTCCAGCACCGCCTGCGGATCGCTGGCGACACCGTCGATGGCGGTGTTGACGAGGCGCATCACCGGCATCGTCACCGGATCGATGGTCTCGCCTTGCGCGGCGAACTCGTCGGCGACCAGCGCGGCCGCCGCCTCGGTCGGCAGTGCCAGCAGCGCCTTGCCCGGCGTGCGCACCGGCTTGCCGTCGAGATGCACGGCAAAGCCGCCACGCACCGGTGCGACCGAGACGGTCTTGTAGAAGCGCTTCGGCAGTGGCGTCTTCATCTGGATCTGGGCGCGGCGCACCGGATCCGGGTCGGAAAGCTGTTTGCCCGCTTCAAGGTCGTTGAGGATATCGCGCATAAAAGTCTCTCTCACACCGGCACGAGCTTGCGCGCCGGCCGGTTGACGATGATCAGTCCGGCGGCAATCAGGCCAAGTGCCAGGAAAATGCGCATGGTCAGCGGCTCATTCAAGAACATGGCGCCGCACAGCACGCCGAAAACCGGCGACAGGAAGGTGAAACTGGACAGGCCCGAGGCCGGATAGCGCCGCAGCAGCCAGAACCAAAGCACATAGGTGAAGGCGACGATGTAAACCGCCTGGAAAAGCAGGGCCAATGTCGGCAGCACGGCAGGGTCGCGGACGGGCGAACCGGCGAGAGGCAGCACCAGTATGCCAACGATAGCCGCACCGGCGAGCTGATAGAGCAACAGCTTCTCGGCGCTCGCCTCGACCAGCTTTGAGCGCTTGATGAGGATGTTGGTCAGAGCCCAGAAAAATCCGGAGCCGAGGCTCAAGAGGTCACCGAACAGCATGTCCCCACCGCCGCCAAGCTTGTCGGAAAAGACGGCGGCAAGGCCGGCAAAGGCCAGCAGCAGGCCGAGGAACTTGCGCAAGGAGATCTGCTCGCCAAGCAGGAAATGGCCGCCGATCAACATCCAGAACGGCATTGTGTTGACCAGCAGCGTGTTGCGGGCAACGGTGGTGTGCTCCAGGCCAACATAAAGGCACAGGAATTCGATGCCGAAAAGCATGCCGACCGCGATGCCGGCGAGCAATGTCCCGTCGCGCGCGAAAAGCGCGATGCCACGCCACCGGCACCAGGCGAAGACACACAGGCCGCCGATGATCGAGCGCGCGATCGACAGGAAGACAGGATCGTAACCGGCGTAGGAGATCTTGGCGGCGACGTAGTTCAGCCCCCAGGAAAAGGTCAGGCCGACCATGATTGCGGCTGCGGCGATGTCGACCGTGTCGCGCCGGTCGAGCGTATCGGTGGCGCCACTCACAGTCAGTCCTCCGCGCTGGCGTCGTCGAAGCCTATCAGGTTCCAGCTCTGGCGCATATGCGGCGGCATCGGCGCGGTGACATCGATGACGCCCTTGTCCGGATGCGGAATGATGATGCGGCGCGCATGCAGATGCAGGCGGTTTTGAATGCCACCGGGAAAATCCCAGTTGGTGTCGGCCTCGAAATATTTCGGGTCGCCGATGATCGGGCAGCCGATATAGGCGGCGTGAACACGAAGCTGGTGCGTGCGGCCGGTATAGGGCTCCATTTCAAGCCAGGTCATCGTCTGCGCCGCCTGCTCGATGATGCGGTAGTAGGACACGGCGTGGTCGGCGCCCTTTTCGCCATGCGCGGCGACGCGCACGCGGTCGCCGTCGGGCGTCGGCTCCTTGATCAGCCAGGTCGAGATCTTGTCCTCACGCTTGGGCGGCACGCCCTTGACCAGCGCCCAATAGGTCTTCTTGGTCTCGCGGGCGCGAAACGCTTCCGATAGCTTCATGGCGGCAAGCCGGGTGCGGGCGACGACCAGCACGCCCGATGTGTCGCGGTCGAGCCGGTGGACCAGCCGCGGCTTCTCGCCCTTCTGGTTGCGCCAGGCTTCCAGCATGTCGTCGACATTGCGGGTGACGCCCGAGCCGCCCTGCACGGCAAGGCCTGCCGGCTTGTTGAAGACGAAGACCTTGGGATCTTCATGGATCAGCATTTTCGCCAGAACGTCGGCATCGCCCTGGTTGCGGATCGAGTGGCCGGTCAGCGCGCTCTGGCCCTTCTTGTCCACTTCCAGGGGCGGAACGCGGACCATCTGGCCGGGCTCGACACGGGTGTCGGCCTTGACGCGGCCGCCATCGACGCGGATCTGGCCGGAGCGCAGCAGCTTTTGCAGATGGCCGAAGCCGAGGCCCGGGAAATGGGTCTTGAACCAGCGGTCGAGCCGCATGCCCGCCTCGCCGGCCTCAACTGTGATCTGTTCAACGCCTGCCATATTTTCTTCGCTTATCCGTTTCCCGAGCAGGGCTCGGCCTGCTCTCGGCGCGGCAATAACATTATGAAACGGTTCTTGCGAGCCAAAGTCCCAGAAACAGGGCGATAATGGCGCCAACAACGCTGGCAACGGCATATCCAAACGCCGGCAGCGTGGCTCCTCGCTCCCACAGCGTGGCGAAATCGAGCGAAAAAGAGGAAAAAGTAGTGAAGCCGCCAAAGATGCCGGTGGCGACGAACAGCCTGAGTTCGTTCGATCCGCCGCGGCGCGCCAGGATGGCGATGAACAGGCCCATGGCAAAGGAGCCGGCGATGTTGATGGCCATCGTGCCCGAGGGATAGTTAGGGCCGACAAGGCGAAGCGCGCCCATGTTGGTGAGATGACGTATCCCGGCACCGATGCCGCCGCCGACCACAACGAGAAGTAGATTGAACATGACCGTTTACTGCCTCTGCCAGGGCGGTGAGGTCAATCCCCTCAAGCAGCGGACGACGGGATCGCACACACAGTTGAACGCGTCAGGAACCGCTTCCCGCGCCCATGCCGAGCGAGAACATGCCACCCCTGCCTGGCAAGATGGTGCAAGAGCAGCCGTGCCGAGTGGCTGGCCCTGCCCGGACGCGATCGACCTGATCGTCACCACTCGGGCGTTGTCCAGCCCGGGTATTTCTTCCGGAACTCACCGTAAAGGGCATCGAGTTCCGTTTTGCCGACCGGGCGCACCTGTTCATAGAGGTAGCCCTTGACGTCGCCGGACAACTGATATGCCGCGACACGCTTATAGGCGGCACCGATGCCTTTCCCGTCGACAATATCCTGGTCCGGTATCGTGACGCAGATCTGCGCGTCCGGCCGCAAATGGGTCACGGGAGGGTCGGTTACAACGATAAATCTGGTTTTCAAGGTTTCCGGTCTGAACCGATCACGACTATCCACCTGGCAAGACCATCCGATGCGAGCGTAGAGGTTCCGGTCCATTTCAAACAACAACGAGTCGCTCATGACCGAGCCCGAGGCAAATACCGAAAAACGGTCCTCGGATTGCATTTTGCCAACAAGGTCATCGATAAGGCGCCTGTATTCAGGGAGATTGTCCAGGTGAAGAGGAAGCGTGGCTTCCCTGGCAAAAACAAAGCCGATCGGTGACAGCAGCTGGCGGCCGATCGGAAAAAAGGTGCCCAAAAAAGCAAATCCAGCGGCAACGGCCATGGCGACGGCTGACCATCGCGATCGCAGCGCCGGCATCGAAACGATCGCAACGATTGCCTGGGCGTAAACGGGAAAGAGCCAAAGAAACATTGGCATTGAATGATGCCGATCCGGATCCTGCGTCCGGGTGAACAGGAAAAATGTGAGTGCCGAGGCAACGGCACAGAACAAGGCAAAGCTGTTGCGACGGACAACAGAAATACAAAGCCCCACCAGGATCAACAGCCAGTTTACATAGCCGAGCCTGGATCCCATCTCGGCAAGTTGGGAAACGAAGTCCGTCCTGTAGCCGCTGTAAAGGTCGCCATAGCTGGTTCCTAGAATCCTGGCGATCAGGGGCAGCTGGAACATCAATGCTGCCCCGGCAACAATGAAAATTGCGCACACACACCCAAGAGCGGCTTTCCGGAAGGCCGGGAAATCTCGGTCTTTTGCGACCTGCAACAGACAAAAGAGGGCTGCGGAAATTCCAATCCCTATGACACCAAATGCGTACCAGCGGCGCAGCATGAACGCCAACCACAGGCACGCGCCGACGCATATTCCGCTGATCACCGGTTCACGGGTCAGGAGCTTTGATTTCCAAAGGAAATAGGTTGCTGCAGAAAGGGCGAGACAACCGGCCACATCCGGCAACCCGCGAAGCGTCGCCGCCCAGAACGGCGTGTAGAGACAGGCCGCAATCCACACGGCGAGCCAGCTTCGGGATGGAGATGTCTCGGAGACCGCCTCCAGATAGCTCATTCTGCCTATGAAAAGCGCCGTCGGGACCAGGTAAACCGCGACTATTCCGGCGACGTATGAAAGCCTTGAACCCCCGAAAACTTGATGAAACGGCATCAAAGGCACCAGAATTGCCACACTGTAGTCATCCGTTTCGATTGAGGTCCTCAATTGGCTCAGCCACCGGAGAGGACTCTCAACCAGGAGCGCGCCCTGGCGATTAAAGGTGTCGAAATAGGCCGCGAAGTCCCAATAATAGACGGGCTGCTCAAGCTTTATGTACAGGGCGGCGAAAGCAACGCCCAGAAAAACGGTACATATGTAGGTTTTTGTCCAGAATCCGAGGATTTCGTTCTTCGTCACTTGAGGCCGCCAAGGAAGGGAAGAAGCAGGACTGTCGAGGGCAAACCAGGGCCCCCCGCCGATGCAGCCAAGAGCCGTTCCGGCAAACAGGAATCCCACGCGATTCGTGTCAGGAACTGTTGAGCGTTTGAACGGGATGTATACTTGAACGCGGGGCCACCGCAAGCGCCTGGCGATGCACGAGCGGTTCATGAGCGGCCCGCTAAGGTGGTTAGGTCTCGCTCAAATGCTGCCGGCAGGGCCGGCAGCATCGATGATGTTTGGCTCAGGTCGTCCCGACCTTCTTCGGCTTTGTCGAACCGATCATCTTCCAGTTCTTGTAGAACATGGAATTGATGCGCTCGACGCTCACCGAGACGACGGCCAGCATGCCCGCGATCAGGCCCGGAACCGGAGACGGTCTGATAATGTCCATGAACACGCAATAGCGGCGCCCGTCATACTCGTTGACCGAGCGATGCAGCAGCGTGTCATCGAAGATGAACAGCGGATTGTCGTACCAATAATTCTTGACGTTGCCGCACTCGACGAAGATCTCCGATTTCACCGGGACCAGATTGTAGAGAATGCGCAGGCTGAGCCGCAGCGGGCCGAAGTGCCAGGAGGTCGATTCGCGCTTGCTGAAGACGGAAACGGCGATGGTCTTGATGTATTTGAAATCCTTGTTGAACTCGGCGACATTGTCGATCTTGTGCTTGCCGTACCACTGATAGACATACATGCCGCGCCTGCCAGCGCCGAAATTGGCGTCGATGTCGGCGATGATCTCGTCCTTGCGCGCCTTGAAGATGTCCAGGACCTCATTGACCTCGCGCTGATAGTCGGCGGGAAACTGCTCCAGCTTCCAGACGCCCGGATTCCTGTAGCACAAGAGATCGACCAGCAGATTGAAGGGCGAAAGCAGCCAGGTGAACAGGCCGTTGCCGAGGAAATAGCCGCTGAACAGCGACAGGTCCTTGCGGTCGTTGCGCAGCACATCGATGAGGCCCAGCACGATAAAGACCGAGGTCAGGATCGGGATATAGTAAAAGCCAAGGGCGAGAAGCGGGATGGCAATGGCGAATTTGCGAAGGGTCTTGCGAAGTTTTTTTGTCATTTTTCCACGCGCGAAGCGCGATCCTGTTGCGAATGAGGTGCGCCCAAATCATGGCAACGACCACCGCCCGGTCGTGCGCCTTGATAAGGTTTTCTGGGTCACCACACAACGGCCGCGGTGTCGTGGCCGGCTGGCTGCCTTGTGAAGCCTGCCGGATTTCGGTCAATGCACTGCCGGCAGGCCAAACTCGTCCCATTTTCCCTGGGGACCAGATCGCCAACCAGGAACTCGAAGCCGACGACGCTTTCCCGTCCCCAGCCAGTTGGCATCTGTACTTCAGACTATACCAGTTTCAGCGGCTGCGGAAAGCCGCGCCATTCGCGGCGATCGTGGTTCCAGTGATTTTTTCCTCTGCCGTTGCGTGACGACGACCAGGGCCGCGCAAGCTACTATTCCCGCTCTTTGCGCAGCTTCGCCCAATAATCGAGCCGCTTTCTGATGTCGCGCTCGAAGCCACGTTCAGGCGGATCATAAAAGGTCTGCCGGCCCATCTTCTCGGGAAAATAGTCCTGGCCCGAGAAGGCATCCGGCTCGTCATGGTCGTAACGGTAGCCGGCGCCATAATCCTCCTCTTTCATCAGCTTGGTCGGCGCATTGAGGATGTGCTTGGGCGGCAGCAGCGAGCCATGTTCCTTGGCGGCACGCGTGGCTGCCTTGAAGGCGGTGTAGACGGCGTTGGATTTGGGCGCGGTGGCGAGATAGACGGTGGCCTCGGCAAAAGCGAGTTCGCCCTCGGGCGAGCCGAGATAGTCGTAGGCATCCTTGGCGGCATTGGCGACGACCAGCGCCTGCGGATCGGCAAGGCCGATGTCTTCCATGGCCATGCGCACCAGCCGGCGGCCGAGATAGAGCGGATCCTCGCCGGCATCGAACATGCGCGCGAGATAATAGAGTGCTGCGTCCGGATCGGAGCCACGCACCGATTTGTGCAGCGCCGAGATCAGATTGTAGTGGCCGTCCTGGCCCTTGTCGTAGATCGGCGCGCGGCGCTGGACGATGCGCTGCAGGCCCTCAGGATTGAACACCTCGCCCGGCTTTGCAGCCCGCCACACCTCTTCGGCAAGCGTCAGAGAGGCGCGGCCATCACCATCGCTCATGCGGATGAGCATCGCCCTCGCCTCATCGTCGAGCGGCAGCGCCCTGCCCTCGGTCTCCTCCGCCCTTGCCATCAGCTTGGCGATGCTCTCCTCGCCCAATGAATGGAAAACCAGCACGCGGGCGCGAGACAGCAACGCGGCATTGAGTTCGAAGGACGGGTTTTCAGTGGTGGCACCGACAAGCACGACCGTGCCGTCCTCCATGACAGGGAGAA
The DNA here is from genome assembly GCF_042682105.1 of Mesorhizobium calcicola. Lineage (NCBI taxonomy): Bacteria > Pseudomonadati > Pseudomonadota > Alphaproteobacteria > Hyphomicrobiales > Phyllobacteriaceae > Mesorhizobium > Mesorhizobium calcicola. The sequence goes on along the minus strand of NZ_JBHUGY010000015.1, from coordinate 126,079 downwards.
AGGAATCCTGCTGGGCGCGGTTGAAGCGATGGATCTCGTCGACGAACAACAAGGTCTGGCGACCGTTGGCGCGGCGCAGCTTGGCGGCTTCGAACACCTTTTTCAGGTCGGCGACGCCTGAAAACACCGCCGATATCTGCTCGAAGGCAAGGCTGGTTTCACCGGCAAGCAACCGCGCCACCGTGGTCTTGCCGGTGCCGGGTGGTCCCCAGAAGATCATCGAGCCAAGCGAACCCGACCTGATCAGCCGGGTCAGCGCGCCGTCAGGGCCGGTCAGATGCTCCTGGCCGACGACCTCGCCGAGGTTTCTCGGCCGCAGCCTGTCGGCCAGCGGCCGCCCGGGCGGCGCCTTTTCCGGCTCATCGACGCTGAACAGATCGGCCATGCACTTCTTTTGGTTGGAGCATGAGCCCGAACACGGAACCCGCTCTAATAACGCAACACCTGACGCAGTATCTGCCCGCCGCGCTCGACGGTAAAGCGCCACCAGCGCGTATCCGCCTGGGCCGCTTGCGCCAGGGTCGCGGCGGTATCGATGGTGGTGCCGTTCACCTCGCGCACGATGTCGCCCGGCTGGAAGCCGAAATCGGCGGCCGGCGAATCGCGGTTGATGTCGACCACGGTGACGCCCTTGACGTCGGTGCGCAGGCCAAGCTTCTGGGCGAGCCGCGGCGACAGTTCCGCGACCTTGGCGCCCGAGAACGGGCTGCGGCCGTGCAGCGTCACTTCGGCAGCCTTCGCGCCTTCGGGAGCGCGTTCCAGCGCGATGTCCATCCCCGCCTGCTGGCCTTTGGTCAGAACCGCGAAATTGGCGGTGGTGCCGATCGACAGCGTTGCCATCCGGTAATCCAGCGCTTCGATGCTCTCGACCGGCTTGCCGTTGAGCTGCAGCACGACGTCGCCGGGCTTGAGCCCCGCCTTGGCGGCCGGTCCGGTCGCCTCGACCGACGAGACGAGTGCACCGGCCGGCTTCTCCATGCCGAGCGATTCGGCGATCTGCGGCGTCACCGCTTCGAACTCGGCGCCGATATAGGGCCGCTCGAAGAAATCCAGCCCGGCCTTGGCCGCGTCGGCGAAGGCGCGCACCATGTTTGCGGGAATGGCAAAGCCGATGCCGATCGAGCCGCCGCTGCGGCTGTAGATGGCCGTGTTGATGCCGACAAGCTGGCCGCCCATGTTGATCAGCGCACCGCCCGAATTGCCGGGATTGATGGCGGCATCGGTCTGGATGAAGAAGCTGGAATCGGCCACGCCGATATGGCTGCGGGCAAGGGCTGAAACGATACCGCTGGTGGTGGTCTGGCCGACACCGAAGGGGTTGCCGATGGCCAGCACTAGATCGCCGACCTCGAGCGCGTCGGAATCGCCGATGGCGACGACCGGAAACGGCTTGTCGGCGGAGATCTTGAGGACCGCAAGGTCGAGCGTCTCGTCCTTGAGCATCACCTTGCTTTCGAATTCACGACCGTCCGCGGTCGCCACCTTGACCTGATCGGCATCCTTGATGACGTGGTAGTTGGTGACCACGATGCCGGTCGGGTCGACCAGCACGCCGGAGCCGAGCGAGGACTGGGCGCGCGGCTGCGAGCGGCCGAAGAATTCCTCGAAGAACGGATCGCCGTCGAAAGGCGACGTCACCTTGGCGGTCTGCGAGGCATAGACGTTGACCACGGCCGGCGCCGTCTGCTTGACCAGCGGTGCGAACGACAGCTGCACCTCCTCGCGACCGAACGGCACGCGTTTGTCGGGACCGGATGTGGCGTTCTCGCCCTCGACGCCATGCAACAGATCGGTCAGCACGTCGGACAGGCCGGGATCGGTCTTGGGTGCCTCCTCGGCTAACGCCTGTCTGGCCACCGGTGCGGCTGCAAACGCCATCATGGCGAAGAGCAGAACAAGGGACAGTCGGTTGGCGCGCATTCACGAATCCTCCAAGGCGAGTTCGGGGGCATTGTCCCGACGATTGTGCAAAATGAAAGGCTAAGCCGCTGAAATCCGATTATTTTGGGCAAAGAGCCTAGGTTGCGGCCAGGAGATCGGCTTTGTCAGCAAATTTGCTGCTTCCAGAAAACAAAAAGGGGCCCGCAGGCCCCTTTGAATTCATTCCGGGAAACCGAGCCTTATGCGGCCGCGGCTTCCGCGTCGGTGCCTTCGGCTTCGATGCGGGCGCGGTCGCCGGCGCCCTTGGCCGAGGTGTCGCGATCGACGAACTCGATGACAGCCATGGCTGCATTGTCACCGTGGCGGAAGCCTGCCTTCATGATGCGCAGATAGCCGCCGTTGCGGGTGGCGTAGCGCGGCGCGATGGTGTCGAACAGGCGCTTGACGACGCCTTCATTGCCGATCTGCGCGATAACCTGGCGGCGGGCGTGCAGGTCGCCGCGCTTGCCGAGCGTTACCAGCTTCTCGACGATCGGACGCAAATCCTTCGCCTTCGGCAGGGTGGTGACGATCTGCTCGTGCTCGAGCAGCGACACGGCCAGGTTGGCGAACATCGACTTGCGGTGGCTTATGCTGCGGGCGAACCGGCGGCCCTTAAATCCGTGGCGCATGGCTCTTCTCCTTCATTGCGGGTTCAGAGGCAAACGCCTCGTGTTGGTTTAACCGCATGATCTGATCCGAGAAGTCTGCAACTTCTCGGGATCATGCTCAGTATTGATCTTCGTAACGCTTGGCGAGGTCTTCGATGTTTTCCGGCGGCCAGTCTGGCACTTCCATGCCGAGGTGCAGGCCCATCGCCGCCAGGACTTCCTTGATCTCGTTCAGCGACTTGCGGCCGAAGTTCGGGGTGCGCAGCATCTCGGCTTCGGTCTTCTGGATCAGGTCGCCGATATAGACGATGTTGTCGTTCTTCAGGCAGTTGGCCGAACGCACCGAAAGCTCGAGCTCGTCGACCTTCTTGAGTAGCGCCGGGTTGAAGGCAAGCTCGGTGACGGCTTCGGCGGCGACTTCCTTCTGCGGTTCGTCGAAGTTGACGAACAGTCCGAGCTGATCCTGCAGGATGCGGGCGGCGAAAGCCACCGCGTCCTCGCCGGTGATCGAACCGTCGGTCTCGATCGTCATGGTCAGCTTGTCATAGTCGAGGACCTGCCCCTCGCGGGTGTTCTCGACCTTGTAGGAGACCTTCTTGACCGGCGAATACAGGCTGTCGACCGGGATGAGGCCGATCGGCGCGTCTTCGGCGCGGTTGCGGTCGGCCGGCACGTAACCCTTGCCGGTGTCGACGGTGAATTCCATGCGGATTTCAGCGCCCTCGTCCAGCGTGCAGATGACGTGGTCGGGGTTGAGGATCTCGACGTCGCCAACCGTCTGGATGTCGCCGGCAAGAACCGCACCCGGTCCCTGCTTGCGAACAACCATGCGCTTGGGGCCATCGCCTTCCATGCGGATGGCGATTTCCTTGATATTCAAGACGATGTCGGTCACGTCCTCGCGCACGCCGGCGATGGACGAGAATTCATGCAGAACGCCGTCGATCTGCACGGCGGTGACAGCCGCACCGCGCAGCGAAGACAGAAGCACGCGGCGCAGCGCGTTGCCGAGCGTCAGGCCAAAGCCACGCTCGAGCGGCTCGGCGACCAGCGTGGTCAGCGTCTTCTTCTTCGACGAGAACTCGATCTTGTTCGGCTTGATCAGTTCCTGCCAATTTTTCTGGATCATGATGCTTTCCTTCCGTTGACCCGCCACCATCCAATCGTGGCGGGCGACCTGGAATGCCGCGGAGGAGCGCCTAAAGGGCGCTCGCGCGGCGTTCGGTAATTTTTTTAGACGCGGCGCTTCTTGCGCGGGCGGCAGCCATTGTGCGGAATCGGCGTCACATCACGGATCGAGGTGATGGTGAAGCCGGCCGCCTGCAAGGCGCGCAGTGCCGATTCACGACCGGAGCCGGGTCCGCAGACCTCGACTTCGAGCATGCGCATGCCGTGTTCCTGGGCCTTCTTGGCAACGTCCTCGGCAGCCATCTGGGCGGCGAACGGGGTCGACTTACGCGAACCCTTGAAGCCCTGGGCACCGGCCGATGACCAGGCAATCGAATTGCCCTGTGCGTCGGTGATGGTGATCATCGTGTTGTTGAAGGTCGAATTGACGTGGGCAACGCCCGACGAGATGTTCTTGCGTTCGCGACGGCGAACACGAGCGGCTTCCTTGGCCATGATAGTCCTTTCAGTTGATCTCTACACCGCCGTAATGCCAGCGGCTCCACCTTCTTAAGGGAGTAGGGGAATAGGGCAGTAAGGGAGTAGGAAAAATACACGGCCCGATTGGCGGCTGTTCCCTACTGCCTTACTCCCCTACTCCCATATTCCCCTACATTACTTCTTCTTGCCGGCGATCGACTTGGCCGGGCCCTTGCGGGTGCGCGCATTGGTATGCGTGCGCTGGCCGCGGACCGGCAGCGAGCGGCGGTGACGCAGGCCGCGGTAGCAGCCGAGGTCCATGAGCCGCTTGATGTTCATCGACACTTCGCGGCGCAGGTCGCCCTCGACCTGGTAGTCGCGGTCGATGGTCTCGCGGATCTGCAGCACTTCCGCGTCGGTCAACTGATTGACGCGACGTTCGGCCGGGATGCCGACCTTGTCGACGATCTCCTGGGCGAACTTTTTGCCAATGCCGTGAATGTACTGAAGTGCGATGACGACGCGCTTGTTGGTCGGAATGTTGACGCCGGCTATACGAGCCATATTCTTCTCTTCTCCATGTGGGCCGGACGGACCGGCGCTATCTTAAGTTGCCCCGCGTCCGGTGGAGGCCGGCCCATGCGGGAGTTTCCAGTTCAAAGCGGCTGCCTTGCCCTTGCGGACAAGCAAAACCGATGCCTGATAGGAAGACGGGCCGCCATACCGCAGCGAACCGCTCCCGTCAAGCGCATTCGCTTAATTTCCCGGCGTCGCGTCCTTGAGCACCGCTTCGATCTGTTCGGTCACAGCATCGATATCGGCCATGCCGTCGACGTTTCGGAGCTTGCCCTTGGCATAGTAGTAGCCAATCAGCGGCGACGTCTTCTTGTAGTACTCTCTCAGGCGCTCCTCGAACACAGCCGGATTGTCGTCCTTGCGCACGGGCTGACCAGCGGCCTGTGCCTCGTTGGCGCGCTTGACGATGCGGCCAACCAGCGCCTTGTCGTCGACGACAAGTTCAATAACGGCGTCGAGGCCCTGGGAGCGGTCCGCAAGCATCTGCTCGACCGCGTCCGCCTGCACCAGGGTTCGCGGGTACCCGTCGAGGATGAAGCCGTTCGCGCAATCCGCCTGATCGATACGTTCGGCGACGATGGCGTTGACGATGGCGTCGGAAACCAGCTCACCGGCATCCATCACCGCCTTGGCGCGCTTGCCGACTTCAGTGCCAGCCTGGACCGCAGCACGCAGCATGTCGCCCGTCGAGAGCTGGGGTATGCCGTGTTTTTCTACCAGTCTTTGTGCTTGCGTCCCCTTGCCCGCCCCTGGCGGCCCAAGCAATATCAACCTCATCTGGCTTTCTTCCCCCCGCGCAGCTTCGACTTCTTGATCAGGCCTTCATACTGATGCGCGATCAGGTGACCCTGAATCTGCGCAACCGTATCGAGCGTGACACTGACCACGATCAGAAGCGATGTGCCACCAAGGTAGAATGGTACGCCAGTCGCCGAGATCAGGAACTCCGGCAGCAGGCACACCAGCACCAGATAGATGGCGCCGACGACGGTGATGCGGGTGAGAACGTAATCGATGTAATCGGCGGTGCGCTCGCCCGGACGATAGCCCGGGATGAAGCCCGAATGCTTCTTGAGCTGGTCGGCGGTGTCCTTCGGGTTGAAGACAATCGCAGTGTAGAAGAAGGCGAAGAACACGATCATCGCCGCGTAGAATGCCATGTAGAGCGGCTGGCCATGGCCGAGCGACGCCAGGACGGTGCTCGCCCAGGCCGGCATGTTGGTCGTCTGCGAGAAGCCGGCGACGGTGGCCGGCAGCAACAGCAGCGACGAGGCGAAGATCGGCGGAATGACGCCCGACGTGTTGAGCTTCAGCGGCAGATGCGAGGTATCGCCCTGGAACATGCGGTTGCCGACCTGGCGCTTCGGATACTGGATCAGCAAGCGGCGCTGGGCGCGCTCGAAGAACACGATCAGGGCGATGACGACGATGGCCAGGACGATGATCGCCAGGATCAGGCCGGTCGACAGCGCGCCGGTGCGGCCAAGCTCCAGCGTGCCGGAGATGGCGTGCGGCAGGCCGGCGACGATGCCGGAGAAGATGATCAGCGAAATGCCGTTGCCGATGCCGCGGGCGGTGATCTGCTCGCCGAGCCACATCAGGAACATGGTGCCGCCGACCAGCGTGACGACGGTCGAGATGCGGAAGAACATGCCGGGATCGCTGACGATACCGTTGCCGTTCTCGAGGCCCACCGAAATGCCATAGGCCTGAACCAGGGCAAGCAGCACGGTGCCGTAGCGCGTGTACTGGTTGATGACCTTGCGACCCTGTTCGCCTTCCTTCTTCAGCGCTTCCAGCGACGGAATGACCGAGGTCATCAGCTGCATGATGATGGAGGCGGAAATGTACGGCATGATGCCGAGCGCGAAGATCGCCATGCGCTGCACGGCGCCGCCAGCGAACATGTTGAACATGCCGAGCACGCCCTTGCTCTGCGAGGAGAAGGCCTGGGCGAAGGCGTCGGGATTGATGCCGGGAAGCGGGATATAGGTGCCGAGACGATAGACGAGCAACGCGCCGATGGTGAACCAGATGCGTTTCTTCAGGTCCTCCGCTTTGGCGAAGGCCGAGAAATTCAGATTCGAGGCTAGTTGTTCAGCAGCCGAAGCCATGCCTGATTCTCCGCTTGGTAACGCTTGATGGCCCTTGAGGTCAGGCGGTGCGTTTCACCGAAGCTCACGAGATAAGCTCCGGGCTCTAAACATGCAAGCGGCCGCGTTGACGCGGCCGCCTAATTGAGCAGATCAAAGCGCAATCGTGAGCAAAAGCTAATCCCACTCTTGCCGCTCGCGCTTCAAATCGCCGTTACTCGGCAGCTGCCTTTTCCGGCAGCTTGACCGAACCGCCGGCCTTTTCGATCTTCTCGATCGCGGCCTTGGAGGCGCCGGCAACGTCGAAGGCGAGCTTCGCCTTGATCTCGCCGTCCGAGAGGATGCGCACGCCGTCCTTGACGCGACGGATGACGCCGGCGGCAACCAGCGATTCAGCCGTCACGGTTGCCTTGGCATCGAGCTTCTTGGCGTCGATGGCCACCTGGATACGGGCCAGCGAGACGACGGTGAAGCTCTTGGCGAAGATGTTGTTGAAGCCGCGCTTCGGCAGACGCCTGTAGAGCGGCATCTGGCCACCCTCGAAGCCGTTGATGGCGACGCCGGAGCGTGCCTTCTGGCCCTTGACGCCACGACCGCCGGTCTTGCCGGAGCCGGAGCCGATGCCACGGCCGAGACGCTTCTTGGAGTGCGTCGCGCCGTCCTTGTCACGCAGATCGTTGAGTTTCATCTGGGTTTCTCCTGCGCTCTGGCTCAGCCCTCGTCCACGACGCGGACGAGATGCTGGACGGCAGCGATCATGCCGCGCACGGAGGGCGTATCTTCCAGCGTGCGCTGCTTGTGCATCTTGTTGAGGCCGAGCCCGACCAGCGTCGCGCGCTGTTCCTTCGGGCGGCGGATCGGCGAACCGATCTGCTCAACGGTGACGGTCTTTGTTGCTTTCTTGGCCATGGTCAAAATCCCTGGTCAGATCGACTATTCTTCAGCCGCAACGGCGGTGCCGCGGCGGGCCTGAAGGGTCGAATACTTGATGCCGCGAGCAGCAGCCACATCCTTGGGATGCATCTGGCTCTTCAGCGCGTCGAAGGTGGCGCGAACCATGTTGTAGGGGTTCGACGAACCCATCGACTTGGCGACCACGTCATGCATGCCCAGCGTCTCGAAGACAGCGCGCATCGGACCACCGGCGATGATGCCGGTACCCTGCTTGGCAGCGCGCAGCAGCACGCGTCCGGCGCCCCAGCGTCCTTCGACGTCGTGATGCAGCGTACGACCCGAGCGCAGCGGCACGAAGATCATGTCGCGCTTGGCCGATTCAGTTGCCTTGCGGATAGCCTCCGGCACTTCGCGCGCCTTGCCGTGACCAAAGCCGACACGGCCCTTCTGGTCGCCGACGACGACGAGTGCTGCAAAACCGAAGCGACGGCCGCCCTTGACGACCTTGGCGACGCGGTTGATGTGGACGAGCTTGTCCACCATGCCGTCATCGCGTTCTTCACGATCGCGGCCGCGGCCGCCATCCCTACGTTCCTGTGCCATATCCTGTTCCTTGTTTTTTTCCGGAAGCACGGTTGCTGATAAGATCCGGCGCCTCTGTGGGTCACCGGGGGCGAAATTCTCTGGATTTAGAAGCTCAGGCCACCTTCACGGGCGGCCTCGGCGAGCGCCTTGACGCGGCCGTGATAGATATAGGCGCCGCGGTCGAAGACGACTTCCTTGACGCCGGCCTTGGTGGCGCGCTCGGCGATCAGCTTGCCGATCGCGGCGGCGGCGGCGGTGTCGGCGCCGGTCTTGAGCGAACCCTTGAGGTCCTTCTCGAGCGTCGAAGCAGCGACGATGGTGTGACCCTTGGCGTCGTCGATGACCTGCACATAGATGTTCTTCGACGTGCGGTGAACCGACAGACGCGGACGCTCGCCGGCGACCTTCTTGATCTGGCGACGGACGCGCTGCGCACGGCGCTGCGTGGATTCCTTGGTACCCATGATGGTCTTCCTTACCTTCAAAAAACGGGGGCTGCCATATGCGGTAGGCGAAAGCGCCTCCCGCGACCGCTCCCCGCGGCGTTACACTTCTTTGGCTTGGTCCTTTCCGAAAAGTCTGCAACTTTTCGGGGCCAAGCCCACTACTTCTTCTTGCCTTCCTTGCGGACGATCTTCTCGCCAGCATAGCGGACGCCCTTGCCCTTGTAGGGCTCAGGACCGCGATATTCGCGGATCTCGGCGGCAACCTGGCCGACCTGCTGCTTGTCGATGCCGGTCACGGTGATTTCCGTCGGCTTCGGCACAGCGATCGTGATGCCCGCCGGCGTCTCGTAGACGACGTCATGGCTGAAGCCAAGTGCCAGCTGCAGGTTCTTGCCCTGCATGGCGGCGCGATAGCCGACGCCGGTGATCTCGAGCTTCTTCTCGAAACCATCCTTGACACCCTGCAGGATGTTGACGATCTGCGTGCGCGACATGCCCCACTTGGAGCGCGCCGTCTTGGTCTGGTCTCGCGGCTGGACAGCGATCTCGCTGCCTTCCATCTTGACCAGCACTTCTTCGTTCACCACGAACTTCAGCTCGCCCTTGGGGCCCTTCGCCGTCACGGTCTGGCCGTTGACGGTCGCGGTCACGCCCTGCGGCAGCGAAACGGGTTTCTTTCCAATACGAGACATTTTGTTGTCCTCGTCACTTCTCTTGTTTCAGGTCTCTGTCTTCGGGCATGATCCCGAAGACCGGATTCCAATTTTTTCCGATCACACGCCAGATCAGAAGATCTGGCAGAGGATTTCACCACCGACGTTCTGTTCACGCGCTTCGTGGTCGGCCATCACGCCCTTCGGTGTCGAAAGGATGGCGATGCCGAGGCCGTTGGCGACGTGCGGGATCGACTTGGCCGAAACGTAGACGCGGCGGCCTGGCTTCGAGACGCGGGCGATTTCGCGCACGACCGGCGCGCCGTCGAAATACTTCAGCTCGATCTCGATTTCGGACTTGCCGTTGTCGAAGTCGGTCTGGCTGTAATCGCGGATATAGCCTTCAGCCTTCAGCACGTCGAGGACGCGGGTACGCAGGCGCGAGGCCGGCGTCGAAACGCTCGACTTCTTGCGGCCGTAGGCGTTGCGGATGCGGGTCAGCATATCGCCGAGAGGATCGCTCAATGACATGTTATGTCCTCCTTACCAGCTCGACTTGACCAAGCCCGGGATCTGGCCGTTGTTGCCGAGATCACGGAGCGCGATGCGCGATACTTTGAGCTTGCGATAGTAGGCGCGCGGACGGCCGGTGACTTCGCAGCGGTTGCGGATGCGGATCTTGGCCGAGTTGCGCGGCAGGGCAGCAAGCTTGAGCTGAGCGCGGAAGCGCTCTTCCATCGGCTTGGACTGATCCATGATGATCGCCTTCAGCGCAGCCCGCTTGGGACCGTACTGGTCGGCAAGCTTGCGGCGCCTGTTGTTCTTCTCGACTGAGCTGGTCTTTGCCATTTCAGATTTTTCCTTTTCTCGCTGCCGTTACTGGCGGAAGGGGAAGTTGAAAGCCTTGAGCAATGCCCTGGCTTCGTCGTCCGTCTTCGCAGTCGTACAAACGATGACGTCCATGCCCCAGATCTGATCAACCTTGTCGTAGTTGATCTCCGGGAACACGATGTGTTCCTTGATGCCCATGGCGTAGTTGCCACGGCCATCGAAGCTCTTCGGATTGAGCCCGCGGAAGTCGCGGACGCGCGGCAGTGCGATGTTCACGAGGCGGTCGAGGAACTCGTACATGCGTTCCTTGCGCAGCGTGACCTTGGCGCCGATCGGCATCTTCTCGCGGACCTTGAAGCCGGCGATGGAGTTGCGGGCGCGGGTGACGACGGCCTTCTGGCCGGCGATCATCGCCAGGTCTTCGGCCGCGATCGAAGGCTTCTTTGAATCGCCAGTCGCTTCGCCAACGCCCATGTTCAGCACGATCTTGTCGATGCGCGGAACCTGCATCTCGTTCTCGTAGCCGAACTGCTCCTGCAGCGCCTTGCGGATGGTCTCGTTGTAGACCTGCTTGAGGCGCGGAGTGTTCTGGGCCTTGGACTGCTTGCTTTCAGCCTTGGGCTTCGTGGTTTGAGCCTTAGCCATTGATGACTTCTCCCGAGCGCTTGGCGACGCGCACCTTCTTGCCGTCCTTCTGGAAGATGAAGCCGACGCGGGTCGGCTTGCCATCCTTGGGGTCGGCCAGCGCGATGTTCGACAGCTGGATCGGCGCTTCCTTGGTGATGATCCCGCCCTCTTGGGACTGGGACTGCTTCTGGTGACGACGGATCATGTTGACGCCGCGCACCAGCGCGGTGTCTTCCTTCGGCTGTACCGAGAGGACTTCGCCCGAACGGCCCTTGTCCTTGCCGGCCAGCACGACGACCTTGTCGCCTTTTCTAATCTTTTGCATTGGTCCGGCTCCTTACAGCACTTCAGGCGCGAGCGAGATGATCTTCATGTGGTTCTTGGCGCGGAGTTCGCGCGGAACCGGTCCGAAGATACGCGTGCCGATCGGCTCTTTCTTGTTGTCGACGAGAACGGCCGCGTTCTTGTCGAAACGGATCACGCTGCCGTCCGGGCGGCGGATGTCCTTGGCCGTGCGAACCACGACCGCCTTCATCACATCGCCCTTCTTCACGCGGCCGCGCGGGATGGCTTCCTTGATCGACACCACGATGATGTCGCCCACGGAAGCGTATTTCCGCTTCGAGCCGCCCAGCACCTTGATGCACATGACACGACGGGCGCCGGAATTATCCGCGACGTCGAGGTTTGTTTGCATCTGAATCATGACTGGCCGCCTTCTTCTTTTCTAACGGGACGGGCTCAAAGCCCCTCCCCGGTCTGTCCAAAATTCGTTGTTTACGCCCGGAGGTCAGGCTTGGTCCGAAGACACGACGATCCAGCGCTTATCCTTGGAAATCGGCTTCGATTCCTGGATGAACACCTGATCGCCAACCTTGTGGGCGTTGTTCTCGTCGTGCGCCTTGTACTTCTTGGTCATGCGCACGGTCTTCTTCATCACGGGATGCGTGAAGCGCCGTTCGACCTTGACGACAACCGTCTTCTCGTTCTTGTCGCTGACGACGGTGCCCTGCAGAATGCGCTTTGGCATGGTTTTCGTCCTTAAGCCTTCTTAGCCGCGGACTTTTCCGCAGCGATGGTCTTGATACGCGCGATGTCCTTGCGGACCTGTCTCACGCGCGCGGTCTTCTCGAGCTGGCCGGTGGCCTTCTGGAAGCGCAGGTTGAACTGCTCCTTCTTCAGGCTGGCCAGATCGTCGGTCAGCTGGTCCTGGGTCTTGGTCCGGATGTCTTCGGCTTTCATGATCAGCCCGTCCTTATTCTGCGATGCGCTGCACGAAGCGCGTCTTGACCGAGAGCTTGGCCGCGCCGAGACGCAGTGCCTCACGGGCGGTTTCTTCATTGACGCCGTCGATCTCGAACATGATGCGGCCCGGCTTGACGCGCGCCGCCCAATAGTCGACCGCGCCCTTGCCCTTACCCATGCGGACTTCGGTCGGCTTCGAAGTGACTGGCACGTCCGGGAAAATACGGATCCAGACGCGACCGGCGCGCTTCATTTCACGCGTGATCGCGCGGCGGGCCGCCTCGATCTCGCGCGCGGTGACGCGGTTCGGCTCAAGCGCCTTCAGCCCGAAACCACCGAAATCCAGGTTGGTGCCGCCCTTTGCGGTACCATGGATACGGCCCTTGAACTGCTTGCGGAACTTTGTGCGCTTTGGCTGCAGCATCGTTCTAACTCCAAATTCCTAAATGTCTCAGGCGTTTTCGCGACGACGACCGCGTTCGCGATCACCACCACCGCCATGTGCAGCATCGCCCTCGGTCGCACGACGCTCCGAAGCCATCGGGTCGTGCTCGAGGATCTCGCCCTTGAACACCCAGACCTTGACGCCGCAGATGCCGTATGCCGTGTTCGCTTCGGCCGTGCCGTAGTCGACATCGGCGCGCAGCGTATGCAGCGGCACGCGGCCTTCGCGATACCATTCCATGCGCGCGATCTCGGCGCCGCCAAGACGACCGGCGCAATTGATGCGGATGCCTTCGGCACCGAGGCGCATCGCCGACTGCACGGCGCGCTTCATGGCGCGACGGAAGGCGATACGGCGCTCGAGCTGCTGGGCGATCGACTGGGCGACCAGGGTCGCGTCGATTTCCGGCTTGCGCACTTCAACGATGTTGAGGTGCGTCTCGGACTTCGTCATCTCCATCAGCTTCTTGCGAAGCTTCTCGATGTCGGCGCCCTTCTTGCCGATGATCAGACCCGGGCGCGCGGCATGGATGGTGACGCGGCACTTCTTGTGCGGACGCTCGATGACGACCTTCGAGATCGCGGCCTGCTTGAGTTCCTTCTCAAGATACTTGCGGATCTTGATGTCCTCGTGCAGCAGCTTGCCGTACTCGCCGGTGTTCGCGAACCAGCGCGAATCCCAGGTGCGGTTGATGCCGAGGCGAAGACCGATCGGATTGACTTTCTGGCCCATTATGCGGCCTCCCCTTTTTCTTCGACTTCACGAACGACGATCGTGAGGTGCGAGAACGGCTTCTCGATACGGCTGGCGCGACCGCGGCCACGGGCATGGAACCGCTTCATGACGATCGACTTGCCGACATAGGCTTCCGCCACGATCAGCGCATCGACATCGAGGTCGTGGTTGTTTTCCGCGTTGGCGATTGCCGATTCCAGCGTCTTCTTGACCGTGCCGGAAATCCGCTTGGCCGAGAATTCGAGATCGGAAAGCGCTGTCGCGACCTTCTTGCCGCGGATCAGCGCGGCAACCAGGTTCAGCTTTTGCGGGCTGATACGGATCGTGCGCAACACGGCGCGCGCTTCGTTGTCAGCAAGCCTGCGCGGAGCTTTGGCCTTGCCCATGATTATTTCCTCTTCGCCTTCTTATCCGCGCCGTGACCGTAATAGGTCCGGGTCGGAGCGAACTCACCGAACTTGTGACCGACCATGTCCTCGTTCACCGAAACGGGAACATGCTTCTGGCCGTTGTAGACACCGAAGGTGAAGCCGACGAACTGCGGCAGGATGGTGGAGCGACGGCTCCACATCTTGATCACCTCATTGCGACCACCTTCACGAACCTTGTCCACCTTCTTGAGAAGGTAGCCGTCGATGAAGGGGCCTTTCCAAATAGAACGAGTCACTTGGCGTTACCTCTTCTTAGCTCTTGCGCTGATGGCGCGAGCGCAGGATGAACTTGTCGGTCGCCTTGTTGGACCGCGTCTTCTTGCCCTTGGTCGGCTTGCCCCAGGGCGAAACCGGATGGCGGCCACCCGAGGTGCGGCCTTCGCCGCCGCCGTGCGGATGGTCGACCGGGTTCATGGTCACGCCGCGATTGTGCGGACGCTTGCCACGCCAGACCGTGCGACCGGCCTTGCCGTCGTTGATGTTGCCGTGGTCGGGATTGGAAACGGCACCGACGGTGGCCATGCAGGAGCCGTGAACGACACGCTGCTCGCCCGAGTTGAGGCGCAGAATCGCCATGCCCTGGTCGCGACCGACCAGCTGGCCATAGCCGCCGGCCGAACGGGCAACCTGAGCGCCCTTGCCCGGCTTCAGCTCGATGTTGTGGACGATGGTGCCGACCGGCATCGAGGCCAGCGGCATCGCATTGCCCGGCTTCACGTCGACGGCTTCACCGGACACGATCTTGTCGCCGGGAGCCAGACGCTGCGGAGCGATGATGTAGGACAGCTCGCCATCGTCATACTTGATCAGCGCGATGAAGGCGGTGCGGTTCGGATCGTATTCGATGCGCTCGACCGTGCCGACAACGTCGAACTTGCGGCGCTTGAAGTCGATGATGCGGTACGAACGCTTGTGGCCACCACCGATGAAGCGGGCGGTGATGCGACCGTAATTGTTGCGGCCGCCCGACTTGGTCAGGCCTTCGGTCAGGCCCTTGACGGGCTTGCCCTTGTAGAGGCCCGAGCGGTCGACGATGACCAGCTGGCGGGTGCTCGGCGTTACCGGGTTGAATTTTTTCAGTGCCATTGTTCTGTCCTCGCGGCCTTGCTCAGAGACCCGTCGCGACGTCGATCGACTGGCCGTCGGCCAGCGTCACGATCGCCTTCTTGACGTCGCTCTGGCGGCCGATCGTGCCGCGGAAGCGCTTGATCTTGCCCTTGCGGACAAGCGTGTTCACGGCCATCACCTTGACGCCGAACAGCGCTTCGACGGCGGCCTTGATTTCCGGCTTCGACGCCTTCTTGGCGACGTTGAAGACGACCTGGTTCTGCTCGGAGGCCATGGTCGACTTTTCGGTGATCGCCGGCGAGACGATCACGTCGTAGTGACGAAGGTCGGTCATTTAAAGCGCTCCTCGAGAGCCTCGACGGCGGCCTTCGAAAGGACCAGCGTGCCGCGGCGCAGAATGTCGTAGACGTTGATGCCCTGGATAGGCAGCACGTCGATGTTGGGGATGTTCGTCGCCGCCAGCTTGAAGTTCTTGTCAAGCTCGGCACCGCCGATCACCAAAGCGTTGGTCAGGCCCAGCGTCGCGAAATTCGCGATCAGCGCCTTTGTCTTGGCCTCGGTCAGCTTCAGCTCGTCGATGATGATGATCGACGCGCTCTTGGCCTTGGCCGAGAGAGCATGCTTGAGGCCGAGCGCACGAACCTTCTTCGGCAGTTCGTGCTCGTGGCTGCGAACGACCGGGCCGTGCGCCTTGCCGCCGCCGCGGAACTGCGGAGCGCGTGCCGAATGGTGACGGGCGCGGCCCGTACCCTTCTGCTTGTACATCTTGGCGCCGGTGCGCGCGATTTCGGCGCGGCCCTTGGCCTTGTGCGTGCCCTGCTGCTTCTTGGCGAGCTGCCAGCGCACGACGCGCTGCAGGATGTCTTCGCGCGGATCAAGGCCGAAAATCTCCTCGGAGAGCTCCACCTTGCCGGCGTCCTTGCCGCCAAGCGTTGTGATCTTGAGATCCATTATTCCGCTCCCTCTGTGGCCGGAGCCTCGTTCTTGACAACGGCGCGGATCGCGGCGGGCTTCGGCGCGTTGGCCGGCAGTGCCACCTTGGCCGCGTCGCGGACCAGGATCCAGGCGCCCTTCGATCCGGGAACCGCACCGCGGATCAGGATCAGGCCGCGGTCGGCGTCGGTCGAAACGATCTCGACATTCTGCGTGGTGACGCGGGTGTCGCCCATGTGGCCAGCCATATGCTTGCCCTTGAACACCTTGCCCGGGTCCTGGCGCTGGCCGGTCGAACCGTGCGAACGGTGCGAGACCGAGTTACCGTGCGTTGCACGGCCACCGCCCATGTGGTGGCGCTTGATGACGCCCTGAAAACCCTTGCCGATCGTCGTGCCCGTCACATCGACCTTCTGGCCGGCGACGAAATGCTCGACGGTGATCTCGGCACCAACATCGATCATGTTGTCGGCGGAGACGCGGAACTCGGCGACCTTCGCCTTCGGCTCGACGGAAGCGGTCGCGAAATGGCCGCGCAGCGCCTTCGACGTGTTCTTCACCTTGGCAAGGCCAACGCCGAGCTGAACGGCGGTGTAGCCATTCTTTTCCTGCGTACGCTGGGCCACGACCTGGCAGTTCTCCATCAGGAGAACGGTGACGGGAACATGTTCCCCGGCATCGTTGTAGATGCGGGTCATTCCCACCTTCTTTGCAATCACACCTGAACGCATCGGTTCAATTCCTTTAGAGTTCCGGGCCAGGGGCACCGCCCCTTACCGCGCTCTCATTCCCTTAGAGCTTGATCTCGACGTCGACGCCGGCGGCCAGATCGAGCTTCATCAAAGCATCGACCGTCTGCGGGGTCGGATCGACGATGTCGAGCAGACGCTTGTGCGTGCGCATCTCGAACTGCTCGCGGCTCTTCTTGTCGACGTGAGGCGACCGGTTGACCGTAAACTTCTCGATCCGCGTCGGCAGCGGAATGGGGCCGCGGACGTTGGCACCGGTGCGCTTGGCCGTCGACACGATTTCCTTCGTCGAGGCGTCGAGCACGCGGTGATCAAACGCCTTCAGGCGGATGCGGATATTCTGTCCGTTCATGCGTCACTTCCTTGTTCTGGCGCGGCGCGGGCAGCGCCCGCGACAGATCGGTTTAAGTCCAAATTACTCTTTGATGGTGACGACGATGCCGGCACCGACGGTGCGGCCGCCTTCACGGATGGCGAAGCGCAGCTTCTCTTCCATGGCGATCGGCACGATCAGCTCGACATCGACCGTGATGTTGTCGCCAGGCATCACCATCTCGGTGCCTTCCGGCAGCGACACGATGCCGGTCACGTCCGTCGTGCGGAAATAGAACTGCGGACGGTAGTTGGTGAAGAACGGCGTGTGACGGCCACCTTCGTCCTTGGTCAGGATGTAGGCTTCAGCCACGAACTTCTTGTGCGGCTTCACCGTGCCGGGCTTGGCCAGAACCTGGCCGCGCTCGACACCTTCACGGTCAACGCCGCGCAGCAGCGCGCCGATGTTGTCGCCAGCCTGGCCCTGATCGAGCAGCTTGCGGAACATCTCGACGCCCGTGCAGGTCGTCTTGGTCGTCGGACGGATGCCGATGATCTCGAGTTCCTCGCCGACCTTGACCACGCCGCGCTCGACGCGACCGGTCACGACCGTGCCACGGCCAGAGATCGAGAACACGTCCTCGATCGGCATCAGGAACGGCTTGTCGAGCGGACGAACCGGGGTCGGGATGTAGGCATCGACCGCAGCCATCAGTTCGCGGATCGCGTCCTCGCCGATCTTCTTGTCCGAATCTTCCAAGGCAGCCAGCGCCGAGCCCTTGACGATCGGAATGTCATCGCCGGGGAACTCGTTCTTGGTCAGAAGCTCGCGAACCTCGAGCTCGACCAGTTCGAGCAGCTCGGCGTCATCGACCTGGTCGACCTTGTTCAGGAACACCACGATCGACGGCACGCCGACCTGACGGGCCAGCAGGATGTGCTCGCGGGTCTGCGGCATCGGGCCGTCGGCGGCCGAAACAACCAGGATCGCGCCGTCCATCTGCGCCGCACCGGTGATCATGTTCTTCACATAGTCGGCGTGGCCGGGGCAGTCGACGTGAGCGTAGTGGCGGGCCGCCGTCTCGTATTCGACATGCGCCGTCGAGATCGTGATGCCGCGCGCCTTCTCCTCAGGCGCCGCGTCGATCTGGTCGTAGCGCTTGTATTCGCCAAAATACTTCGTGATCGCCGCCGTCAGCGACGTCTTGCCATGGTCAACGTGACCAATCGTGCCGATGTTCACATGAGGCTTGTTACGCTCGAATTTACCTTTTGCCATGTGATGTCTCCAATCCTGCTCGCCCGTGCGGGCCTTGAATTAAGTTACTGCTGCAACCCGTTCGGATTACGCGTATTTCTTCTGGACTTCCTGGGCGACCGCGGTCGGCACAGGCTCATAGTGATCGAACTGCATCGTGTAGGCCGCGCGGCCCTGGCTCATCGAGCGCAGGTTGTCGACGTACTTGAACATGTTGGCGAGCGGCACCATCGCGTTGATGACCACTGCCACGCCGCGTGCTTCCTGGCCCTGGATCTGGCCGCGACGACCGTTCAGATCGCCGATGACGCTGCCGACGTAGTCTTCCGGCGTCACCACTTCGACCTTCATGATCGGCTCGAGCAGCTGCACGCCAAGCTTGGGTGCGGCTTCACGGAAGCAGGCGCGGCCGGCGATTTCGAAGGCCAGAACGCTGGAGTCGACATCGTGGTAGGCGCCGTCGATCAGTGTCGCCTTGACGCCGATCATCGGGAAGCCCGCGAACGGACCCGAGGTCATGACGCTGTTGATGCCCTTCTCGACACCGGGGATGTATTCCTTCGGAACCGCACCGCCGACGATCTTGGTTTCGAACTGAAACTCGCTGCTGTCCGGGTTCGGCTCGAAGACGATCTTGACGCGAGCGAACTGACCGGTACCGCCGGTCTGCTTCTTGTGCGTGTAGTCCTGCTCGTGCCTGCGGGTGATCGTCTCGCGATAGGCCACCTGCGGCGCGCCGACATTGGCCTCGACCTTGAACTCGCGACGCATGCGGTCGACGATGATGTCGAGGTGAAGCTCGCCCATGCCGGAGATGATGGTCTGGCCGCTTTCCTCGTCGGTCTTGACGCGGAAGGACGGATCCTCGGCGGCCAGGCGGTGAAGCGCGAGGCCCATCTTTTCCTGGTCGTTCTTGGTCTTCGGCTCGATCGCGATCTGGATGACCGGATCGGGGAATTCCATGCGCTCGAGGATGACCGGATGCAGCGGATCGCTGAGGGTGTCGCCGGTGGTCGTGTCCTTGAGGCCAGCCAGGGCGACGATGTCGCCGGCAAAAGCCTCTTCGACGTCGGCGCGCGAGTTGGCATGCATCTGCAGCATGCGGCCGATACGCTCTTTCTTGCCCTTCACGGTGTTGTCGACCGAGATGCCCTTGGTGAGCTTGCCCGAATAGATGCGGGCAAAGGTGAGCGAACCGACGAACGGGTCGTTCATGATCTTGAAGGCGAGCATCGACAGCGGCTCGTTGTCGTCGGCGTGACGCTCGATCTCGGCGTCGGTCTTGGCATCGACGCCCTTGATGGCCGGGACATCGGCCGGCGACGGCAGATATTCGACGACGGCGTCGAGCAGTGGCTGCACGCCCTTGTTCTTGAAGGCCGAGCCGCAGAACATCGGGTAGAACTTCACCGCGATGGTGCCCTTGCGGATCAGCGCGCGGATCTCGTCATTCGACGGCATCTTGCCTTCGAGGTAGTTCTCGAGTGCCGTCTCGTCCATTTCGACGGCGGCTTCGATCATCTTCTCGCGGTATTCCTCGGCACGAGCCTTGAGGTCGGCCGGGATCTCGACGACGTCCCAGGCAGCGCCCAGCGTCTCGTCGCGCCAGACCAGCGCGTTCATCTCGACGAGATCGACAACGCCCTTGAACTCGGTCTCGGCACCGATCGGCAGCTGCATGACAACGGCATGCGCCCCGAGGCGCGAACCGATCATCTCGACCGAGCGGTAGAAGTCGGCGCCGATCTTGTCCATCTTGTTGCAGAAGATCATGCGCGGGACGCGGTACTTGTCAGCCTGGCGCCAGACGGTTTCGGTCTGCGGCTCGACACCGGCATTGGCGTCGAGCAGCGCGATGGCGCCGTCGAGCACGCGCAGCGAACGCTCAACCTCGATGGTGAAGTCGACGTGTCCGGGAGTGTCGATGATGTTGAAGCGGTGCATCTTGCCGTCACGGCCCTTCCAGAAGGTCGTGGTCGCGGCGGACGTGATGGTGATGCCGCGCTCCTGCTCCTGCTCCATCCAGTCCATGGTGGCAGCGCCATCGTGCACTTCGCCGATCTTGTGCGACTTGCCCGTGTAATAGAGGACGCGCTCGGTGGTCGTCGTCTTGCCGGCGTCAATATGCGCCATGATACCGAAATTGCGGTAGTCTTCGATTTTGTATTCGCGGGCCATCGTAGCTGCCTCTCAGTCTCGTACGCGCTTTACCAGCGGTAGTGCGCGAAAGCGCGGTTGGCTTCAGCCATCTTGTGGGTGTCTTCACGCTTCTTGACGGCGGTGCCGCGGTTGTTGGCCGCGTCCATCAGCTCGCCGGAGAGGCGGTCGACCATGGTCGTCTCGTTGCGGTTGCGGGCCGCGGCGATCAGCCAGCGAATGGCCAGCGCCTGACGGCGCTCGGGGCGCACGTCGACCGGAACCTGGTAGGTGGCGCCGCCGACACGACGCGAACGCACTTCCACATGCGGCGCGACATTGTCGAGCGCCTGATGGAAGACGGTGACCGGCTCCTGCTTGGTCTTCGACTGAACCTGGTCGAGCGCGCCGTAGACGATGGTCTCGGCAACCGACTTCTTGCCGTCATACATGACGGCGTTCATGAACTTGGTGACGATCAGATCGCCGAACTTCGGGTCCGGATTGATCTCACGCTTTTCTGCACTGTGACGACGCGACATTTTTTCTCTGCCTCAATTATGCGTGGTGGCCTTGATCCCGAACATCCGTCCGGGATGACCTTCGCTACGCTTCGGTCACTTCGGACGCTTGGCGCCGTACTTCGAACGGCGCTGCTTGCGGTTCTTCACACCCTGCGTGTCGAGCACGCCACGGATGATGTGGTAGCGAACGCCCGGAAGATCCTTGACGCGGCCGCCGCGGATCATGACCACGGAGTGCTCCTGAAGGTTGTGGCCTTCGCCGGGGATGTACCCGATCACTTCAAAACCATTGGTCAGGCGGATCTTGGCCACCTTGCGCAGCGCCGAGTTCGGCTTCTTCGGCGTCGTCGTATAGACGCGCGTGCAGACGCCCCGCTTCTGCGGGTTCTGCTGCATGGCCGGGACCTTGTTGCGCTTCACCGGCGCTATGCGCGGCTTGCGGATCAGCTGGTTGACGGTAGGCATTAAACCCTCTTGTCTCTCAATTCCGTGTCTCGCCCGGTCAGGGCCGCTCAAAGCGTCATTTCCATACGCAAATTCGGGCCACAAACCGCGCCTCGCGGTCTTGCCCGAACAAATGGCAGAGGAAGCGGAACCGCTTCGTGCACGCCGGAAATGTCTTTTCGCTCGTAAAACGAACCCTGTTTGAGGCAAACTCCAAAGCGTGTCGCTTCGGAAGGGAGAGCCTCACATCGGTTCTGACTGGGCGGCTTCTACTCGTAAGACCGCGGACCGTCAAGCCCGGAGCGCCAAATATTGCGCATCAACGAAGGCTCGGCAGCCATGCGAAAAACGCATGTAATTTTCTTTCGCAATTTTGCAAGGGCGAGGAAGAAAGTGACCGGCTTTCGGCTGTTGTGTGGCTCGGCTTCATGCGAAAAGGCCGCATGAGCAGTCAAAACCCCCTCACCCGCCCGCAGTCTGCCAAAAGGAATCGGCCCGTGAACGACAATGAAGAGCGCCCGGTCACCATCATCACCGGCCGGGTGTGGAAGAAAAAGGACGGCAAGCCGGAAGGCGTGCACGTCATGCTGGTCGCGCCCGATGACGATTCGGCGGTGCGCCGGGCACTCGAATCGCTCGCGGCGGAAGGTTATGCCGAGGCAGAGCTCGACCAGATCGGCGACATGGAAGGCGTGCCGGACGATGAGCCGCATCTTTCCGCCTTCCAGGGCGCGCTCGAAGGCGAAGTGTCGATCGTCACTTTCGACGTGCCAATCTGAAGCCGGGCCGATCTGAAGCCGAGCATATCTGAAACCAGGGCGCCGATGATGGCCGGACCAAAAGCGAATGGACCTGCGTCCCGAGCCTGGGCCGACCGGGCGGTCGCGGCAATCGAGGCCGATCAGCGCCGCTCGGCCGACACGCATCTATGGAAGCTCGACCTGCGGGCGCTGGCCGGCATCGACTTCTACCTCAAGGACGAATCCACCCATCCGACCGGCAGCCTGAAGCACCGGCTGGCGCGTTCGCTGTTTCTCTACGCGCTGTGCAATGGCCTGATCCGCGAAGGCGCGCCGGTGATCGAAGCGTCGTCGGGTTCGACCGCAGTCTCGGAAGCCTATTTCGCCCGCATGATCGGTGTGCCGTTCTATGCGGTGATGCCGCGATCGACGTCGCGCGAAAAGATCGCCGCGATCGAGCACTATGGCGGCAACTGCCACTTTATCGACGACGCCAGGCGCATCTATGCCGAGTCGGCCGAACTTGCCGCGCGGCTTGGCGGCCATTTCATGGACCAGTTCACCCATGCCGAGCGCGCCACCGACTGGCGCGGCAACAACAACATCGCCGAATCGATCTTCGGGCAGATGCGCGAGGAACGGCATCCGATTCCGGCGTGGATCGTGATGAGCGCCGGCACGGGTGGCACGACCGCAACGATCGGGCGCTTCCTGCGCTACAAGCAGCATGCGACGCGGCTGTCGGTTGCCGACGTCGAGCGCTCGGCCTTCTTCGACGGCTTTGCCACGCATGATCGCAATTGCCGCTGCGAACAGCCGTCTCGCATCGAGGGCATCGGCCGGCCGCGCATGGAGCCGTCCTTCGTGCCAGGCGTCATCGATCATATGCTGCGGGTGCCGGACGCGGTCTCGCTGGCGGCGATGCGGGTGCTGTCGCGCCGGCTCGGCCGCCGCGTCGGCGGCTCGACTGGTACCAATTTCATCGCCATGTGCTTTCAGGCCGCGCGCATGATCGAGGCAGGCACGGCCGGTTCGCTGGTGACGCTGATCTGCGATTCGGGCGATCGCTATGCCAACACCTATTATTCCGACGAATGGCTTGCAGCCAACAGCCTCGATCCCTCGCCTTTCGAGCCGGCGATCGAGGCCTTTCTGGCGGGTGGAAAACTGGCGCTGCCGTTCGAGGAAAGCTGGGGCTGACTTTTCGGCCTCGGCTCGCCAGCTTCGGCTTGTCGGGGACAAGTCTTCTGTTAAGAAACCACCACCCATCATTCAACAGACGGAGCGGCCGTGTCCCAGCCCATCAAGATAGGCATTGTCGGTGTCGGCAAGATCGTCCGCGACCAGCACTTGCCGGCCCTGGCGAAAGACCAGGGCTATCGCCTCATCGCGGCCGCCAGCCGGCACGGCAAGGTCGACGGCATTCCGAATTTTCCTGATGTCGAAGCCATGCTCGACGCGGTGCCGGAGCTCGAGGCCGTCTCGCTCTGCATGCCGCCGCAGTTTCGCTATGACGCGGCGCGCACAGCGCTGGAAGCGAGGAAACACGTCTTCCTGGAGAAGCCGCCCGGCGCCACCGTCAGCGAGGTCGAGAACCTCAAGGCATTGGCGGTGAAGAACGGCGTCTCGCTGTTCGCCAGCTGGCATTCGCGTTATGCGCCGGCGGTCGAGGCCGCGCGTGCCTTCCTGGATTCGGCCAAGATCAGGTCCGCCGCCATCAACTGGAAAGAAGACGTGCGCCGCTGGCATCCGAACCAGGAATGGATCTGGGCTCCCGGTGGCTTCGGCGTCTTCGATCCCGGCATCAATGCGCTGTCGATCGCGACCCATATCCTGCCGCCGATGTTCATCACCTCGGCCGTGCTCGATTTTCCCGAAAACCGCGCCGCGCCAGTCGCGGCACATGTCGCCTTCCGCACCTCGAACGGCTTACCGGTGACGATGGAACTCGACTGGCTGCAGACCGGCCCGCAAAGCTGGGACATTGTCGCCGACACCGACAAGGGCGCGATGGTGCTGTCGGGCGGCGGCTCGAAGCTCGCCATCGACCGCCGCATCGTTCATGACGAACCGGAAGCGGAATACCCGATGCTCTACAAGCGCTTTGCCGAGATCGTGCACGCCGGCAGCTCCGACGTCGATCTGGCGCCGCTCCAGCATGTCGCCGACGCCTTCATGCTCGGCAAGCACAATGTGGTGGAAGCTTTTTTCGATTAAACGCCGTCAATCCACGATAGCAATCGCAAACCCGTCATAGCCCTTGGCGCCGACGGTCTGGATGGCGGTGCCGTCCAGCCGTTTGTTGCCGCCAATGAAGGAGAACGCCGCGCGTGCGCCTTCGACATTGGCGTCATGGCCATCCTCATCGAGCACCGCGCCGTCACGAATGACGTTGTCGCAGACGATGACCGTTCCCGGCCGCGACAGGCGCATGGCAAAGGACAGGTAGTTCGGGTTGTTCGGCTTGTCAGCGTCGATGAAGATGAGATCGAACGGACCGGCGTTCTCGGCGCTCAGCGCTGCAAGTGATTCCAGGGCCGGTCCGACGCGCAGGTCCACCCGTTCCGACACCCCTGCTCGCTCAAAATTCGAGCGGGCGACCTTGGCGTGATGCGGGTCGAGTTCCAGCGTCACGACCTTGCCGCCTACAGGCAGCGCGCGTGCCATCCAGATCGTCGAATAGCCGCCCAGCGTGCCGATCTCGAGGATCTTCTTCGCGCCCTGAATGCGCACCAGCAGTGAAAGCAGCTTGCCTTGCGCCGGCGACACGTCGATCGCAGGCAGGCCTTGGTCGTGGTTGGTTGCCAGAACGGCATCGAGCGCCGGATCCGCCTCGAACAGAGCGTCGACGATGTAGTCGTCGACAGAAGCCCAGGTCTTTTTGCTCATCGTTTTCTTCTCCGATCCAATTCAAAGCACAAAAGGCTCGCACAAACAAAAAAGCCGCCGGGTTGCCCCGACGGCCCTGTTGCCTGAGATTCCTTGAGCGTTCACCGAAACAATGAACCGCTCAATCTTTTTGGCCGCCGCGCTTACTGCGCGGCGGTTATCATTTCGGTCAGCATCGGCTCGGCGACTTCCGCACCGGAGGCCTTGCGGCGCTCGTCGATGATCAGTTCGTCGCGCGAGGTGGCGATGCGCCGGATCTGGCTCATCGTGCCGCCGGTACCGGCCGGGATAAGCCGGCCGACGATGACGTTTTCCTTCAGCCCCTGCAGCATGTCGGTCTTGCCGGCAACCGCGGCTTCCGTCAGCACCCTGGTCGTCTCCTGGAAGGAGGCGGCCGAGATGAAGGACGGCGTCTGCAGCGATGCCTTGGTGATGCCCAGGAGCACCGGCTGGCCTTCGGCCGGCTTCTTGCCGTCCTCGATCAGACGCTCGTTGACCTCTTCCAGCTCGATCACGTCGACGTGGTCGCCCGGAATGTAGGTCGAGTCGCCCTGCGTGGTGATCTCGACCTTCTGCAGCATCTGGCGAACGATCACCTCGATGTGCTTGTCGTTGATCGACACGCCCTGCAGGCGGTAGACTTCCTGGATCTCGTTGACGAGGTAGGAAGCAAGTGCCTCCACGCCCTTGATCGCCAGGATGTCGTGCGGCGCGGGATTGCCGTCGAGGATGTAGTCGCCCTTCTCGATGACGTCGCCGTCCTGGAGATGGAACGGCTTGCCCTTCGGGATCAGGTATTCGACCGGCTCAAGCGTCGAGTCATGCGGCTCGATGATGATGCGACGCTTGTTCTTGTAGTCGCGGCCGAAGCGGATCGTGCCGTCGATCTCGGCGATGATGGCGTGATCCTTCGGACGGCGTGCCTCGAACAGTTCGGCAACACGCGGCAGACCGCCGGTGATGTCCTTGGTCTTGGCGCTTTCCATCGGGATACGCGCCAGCACGTCGCCGGGGCGAACCTGTGCACCCGGCTCGACCGAAAGAATGGCCTCGACCGAGAGCAGGAAGCGGGCGTCGCCGCCCTTCGACAGCTTGCCGACCTTGCCCTTGGCGTCCTGGATGGCAATCGCCGGCTTGAGGTCGTTGCCACGTGGCGTCGAGCGCCAGTCGATGACCTCGCGCTTGGTGATGCCGGTCGACTCGTCGGCCGTTTCCTGAACGGAAATGCCGTCGACCAGGTCCTCGTACGACACCCTGCCCTCGATTTCGGTGAGGACCGGGCGGGTATAGGGATCCCACTCGGCGATACGCTGGCCGCGCTTCACCTTGTCGCCATCGTCCACGAAGATACGCGAACCATAGGTGAGACGGTGCGTGGCGCGCTCCTTGCCGGTTTCGTCGAGGATCAGCACCGCCATGTTGCGGCCCATGACCATCTGCTGGCCGTCCGAGTTGCGCACCACGTTGCGGTTGCGGATCTCGACCTTGCCCTCGTAGGAGGCTTCAAGGAACGAGCTATCCACCACCTGCGCCGTACCGCCCATGTGGAAGGTACGCATGGTGAGCTGGGTGCCCGGCTCGCCGATCGACTGCGCCGCGATGACGCCGACGGCTTCGCCCTGGTTGACCGGGGTGCCGCGGGCCAGATCGCGTCCGTAGCAGACCGCGCAGACGCCAACCCTGACCTCGCAGGTCAGAGCCGAGCGGATGCGGACCGACTGGACGCCGGCCTTTTCGATCTTTTCCACGTCACGCTCGTCCATCAGCGTTCCGGCCTTGACCAGAACCTCGCCCGACACCGGATGGGTGATGTCGTCGAGCGACGTACGGCCCAGCACGCGCTGGCCAACGGAAGCGACGACCTGGCCGGCATCGACGATCGGCTGCATGGTGAGGCCCTTGTCGGTGCCGCAGTCGACGGAGTTGACGATGCAGTCCTGCGCCACGTCGACCAGTCGACGGGTGAGGTAGCCCGAGTTCGCCGTCTTCAAGGCGGTGTCGGCCAGACCCTTGCGGGCGCCGTGGGTCGAGTTGAAGTACTCGAGCACGGTCAGGCCTTCCTTGAAGTTCGAGATGATCGGCGTCTCGATGATTTCACCCGACGGCTTGGCCATCAGGCCGCGCATGCCGGCGAGCTGACGCATCTGGGTGGGCGAGCCACGCGCACCGGAGTGCGACATCATGTAGATCGAGTTCATCGGCTTCTGACGGCCATTGTCCTCGAACTCGACCGCCTTGATGCGGGCCATCATTTCGTCGGCGACCTTTTCCGAGCACTTGGCCCAGGCGTCGACGACCTTGTTGTACTTCTCGCCCTGCGTGATCAGACCGTCATTGTACTGCTGCTCGTATTCCTTGGCCAAAGCCTCGGTGTCGGAGACCAGCTTGATCTTGGCGTCCGGGATCAGCATGTCGTCCTTGCCGAACGAAATGCCGGCGCGGCAGGCATGGCTGAAGCCGAGGGCCATGATGCGATCGCAGAAAATGACCGTCTCCTTCTGACCGCAATGGCGGTAGACGGTGTCGATCATCTTGGAGATGTTCTTCTTGGTCATCTCCTGGTTGGCGGTCTCGTAAGGCACGTTGACGTTCTTCGGCAGAAGTTCGCCGATGATCATGCGGCCAGGCGTGGTGTCATGGATCTTCGACACGACTTTGCCGTCGGCGTCGACCGTGCGGAAGCGACCCTTGATCTTGGCGTGCAGCGTCACCGCCTTGGTCTCAAGCGCATGCTGGAGTTCGCCCATGTCGGCAAACACCATGCCTTCGCCCGGCTCGTTCTGGTTGACGATCGAGAGATAGTAGAGACCCAGAACCATGTCCTGCGACGGCACGATGATCGGCGCGCCGGAAGCCGGGTGCAGGATGTTGTTGGTCGACATCATCAGCACGCGGGCTTCAAGCTGAGCTTCCAGCGACAGCGGCACGTGAACGGCCATCTGGTCGCCGTCGAAGTCGGCGTTGAAGGCCGTGCAGACCAGCGGATGCAGCTGGATCGCCTTGCCTTCGATCAGGATCGGCTCGAACGCCTGGATGCCGAGACGGTGCAGCGTCGGCGCGCGGTTCAACAGCACCGGATGCTCGCGGATGACCTCGTCGAGGATATCCCAGACTTCCGGACGTTCCTTCTCGACCAGCTTCTTTGCCTGCTTGACGGTCGAGGAGTAACCCTTGGCGTCGAGACGGGCGTAGATGAAGGGCTTGAACAGTTCGAGCGCCATCTTCTTCGGCAGGCCGCACTGGTGCAGCTTGAGCTCCGGACCGGTGACGATGACCGAGCGGCCGGAATAGTCGACGCGCTTGCCGAGCAGGTTCTGACGGAACCGGCCCTGCTTGCCCTTGAGCATGTCGGACAGCGACTTCAGCGGACGCTTGTTGGCGCCGGTGATGACGCGGCCGCGACGGCCGTTGTCGAACAGCGCATCGACGGCTTCCTGCAGCATGCGCTTTTCATTGCGCACGATGATGCCGGGGGCGCGCAGCTCGATCAGCCGCTTCAGACGGTTGTTGCGGTTGATGACGCGGCGATAGAGGTCGTTCAGATCGGACGTCGCGAAACGGCCGCCGTCCAGCGGGACGAGCGGACGCAGGTCCGGCGGGATCACCGGAACCACTTTCATAATCATCCATTCCGGACGATTGCCGGATTCCATGAAGTTCTCGACGACCTTGAGCCGCTTCAGATACTTCTTCTGCTTGAGCTCGGAGGTGGTCGAAGCCAGTTCCGAACGCAGGTCGCCGGCGATCTTCTCCAGATCCATGCCGGCCAGAAGGTCATGAATGGCCTCGGCGCCGATCATGGCGGTGAAGCTGTCCTCGCCATATTCGTCGACGGCGATCATGTACTCTTCCTCGCTGAGCAGCTGGTGCTCCTTCAGCGCGGTGAGGCCAGGTTCGGTGACGATGTAGTTCTCGAAGTAGAGGACGCGCTCGATGTCCTTCAGGGTCATGTCGAGCAGCGTGCCGATGCGCGACGGCAGCGACTTCAGGAACCAGATATGGGCGACGGGCGCGGCGAGCTCGATATGGCCCATGCGCTCGCGGCGGACGCGCGACAGCGTGACTTCGACGCCGCACTTCTCGCAGATGACGCCCTTATACTTCATGCGCTTGTACTTGCCGCACAGGCACTCGTAGTCCTTGATCGGGCCAAAAATGCGCGCGCAGAACAGACCGTCACGCTCCGGCTTGAAGGTGCGGTAGTTGATGGTCTCCGGCTTCTTGATCTCGCCGAACGACCAGGACAGAATCTTCTCAGGGCTGGCCAGTGAGATCCGGATGGAATCGAACACCTGCGCAGGCGCCTGCGGATTGAAGAGATTCATGACCTCTTGGTTCATGCCGTTCTCCTTTTCGGGGTCCTCGAAAACCCCTTGCATCTAGTCGCGGGCCAAACGCCCGCCGTCTTTGTCGGCCACCGGCCGTCGAATTCCTTTGGCGCGCCGCAACTTCGTGCGGCGCGCTGTAGCCTTTACTCGGCCGCGTCGGGCAGCCGAACCGGGGCGTCGTCGAGCTTGGTGTTCTCCAGCTCGACATTGAGGCCGAGGGACCGCATTTCCTTGACGAGCACGTTGAAGCTCTCCGGAATGCCTGCCTCGAACGTGTCGTCGCCGCGCACGATCGCCTCGTAGACCTTGGTGCGGCCGGCGACGTCGTCCGACTTCACCGTCAGCATTTCCTGCAGCGTATAGGCGGCACCGTATGCCTCGAGCGCCCAGACCTCCATTTCGCCGAAGCGCTGGCCACCGAACTGCGCCTTGCCGCCCAGCGGCTGCTGGGTGACGAGCGAGTACGGGCCGATCGAGCGCGCGTGGATCTTGTCGTCCACGAGATGGTGAAGCTTGAGCATGTAGATATAGCCCATCGTCACCTTGCGATCGAACGGCTCGCCGGTGCGTCCGTCATAGAGCTGCGACTGACCGCTGGTGTGCAGGCCCGCCTGCTCCAGCATGATGTTGATGTCAGCCTCGTGCGCGCCGTCGAACACCGGGGTCGCGATCGAGACGCCGCGGCGCATCTGCTCGCTGAGGCGAACGATGCTCTCGTCGTCATATTCGCGGACCGGCTCGTTGCGGTCGTTGGCCGGCATGAAGCTCTCGAGCGTCTTGCGCAGCGGCTTGATGTCGCCGGCTGCCTTGTACGTGTCGATCAGTTCGCCGATCTTCCTGCCCATGCCGGCGCAAGCCCAGCCCAGATGCGTTTCCAGGATCTGGCCGACATTCATGCGGCTCGGCACACCCAGCGGGTTGAGCACGATATCGGCATGCGTGCCGTCCTCGAGGAAAGGCATGTCCTCGACCGGAACGATGCGCGACACGACACCCTTGTTGCCGTGACGGCCGGCCATCTTGTCGCCGGGCTGCATCTTGCGCTTCACGGCCACGAAGACCTTGACCATCTTCATGACGCCCGGAGGCATCTCGTCGCCGCGCTGGACCTTCTCGACCTTGTCCATGAAGCGCTGCTCGAGCGCCTTCTTGGAGTCGTCGTACTGGCCACGCAGGGCTTCCAGTTCGCTCTGGAGCTTTTCGTTCTCCACCGCAAACTGCCACCACTGCGAGCGCGGGTACTCGTCGAGCGTGTCCCTGGACAGCGTCGAGCCCTTCTTGAAACCCTTCGGTCCGGCGATCGCTTCCTTGCCGACGAGCACGTCGGAAAGACGCGCGTAGACGTTGCGGTCCAGAATGGCCTGCTCGTCGTCGCGGTCCTTGGCGAGGCGTTCGATCTCCTCGCGCTCGATCGCCATGGCGCGCTCGTCCTTCTCCACACCGTGGCGATTGAAGACGCGCACCTCGACGACGGTGCCGAAGGTGCCCGGAGGCATGCGCATCGAGGTGTCGCGCACATCGGATGCTTTTTCGCCGAAGATGGCGCGCAGAAGCTTCTCTTCCGGCGTCATCGGGCTTTCGCCCTTCGGCGTGATCTTGCCGACCAGAATGTCGCCCGGCTGAACTTCCGCACCGATATAGACGATGCCGGCTTCGTCGAGGTTCTTCAGCGCTTCCTCCGAGACGTTCGGGATATCGCGCGTGATTTCCTCCGGGCCGAGTTTGGTATCGCGCGCCATGACCTCGAACTCCTCGATATGGATCGAGGTGAAGACGTCGTCGGCGACGATGCGCTCGGACAAGAGGATCGAGTCCTCGTAGTTGTAGCCGTTCCACGGCATGAACGCGACCAGCACGTTGCGGCCGAGCGCCAGATCACCGAGCTCGGTCGACGGACCGTCGGCGATGATGTCGCCCTTGTTGACCCGGTCGCCCATGCGCACCAGCGGACGCTGGTTGATGCAGGTGTTCTGGTTCGAACGCTGGAACTTCATCAGCCGGTAGATGTCGACGCCGGACTTGCCCGGATCGAGATCTTCGGTGGCGCGGATAACGATACGCGTCGCGTCCACCTGGTCGACGATGCCGCCGCGGCGGGCGCCAATGGCGGCGCCCGAGTCACGGGCGACGATCGGCTCCATGCCGGTGCCGACGAACGGCGCCTCGGCGCGCACCAGCGGCACGGCCTGACGCTGCATGTTCGAGCCCATCAGCGCGCGGTTGGCGTCGTCGTTCTCGAGGAACGGGATCAGGGCCGCAGCCACCGACACCATCTGCTTGGGCGACACGTCCATCAGGTCGACGTTTTCGCGCGGCGCCATCATCACTTCGCCGGCGCTGCGGCAAATGACGAACTCGTCGACGAAGCCGCCATTCTTGTCGAGCTCGGCGTTGGCCTGCGCGACATGGTGCTTGGCTTCTTCCATCGCCGAGAGATAGACGACGTCATTGGTCAGCTTGCCGTCGACGATCTTGCGGTACGGGCTCTCGATGAAGCCGTACTTGTTGACGCGCGCGAAGGTGGCCAGCGAGTTGATCAGCCCGATATTCGGGCCTTCCGGCGTCTCGATCGGGCAGATACGGCCGTAGTGTGTCGGGTGCACGTCGCGCACCTCGAAGCCGGCACGCTCGCGGGTCAGACCGCCCGGTCCAAGCGCCGACAGGCGGCGCTTGTGGGTGATCTCCGACAGCGGGTTGGTCTGGTCCATGAACTGCGACAGCTGCGAGGAACCGAAGAACTCGCGCACGGCGGCGGCTGCCGGCTTGGCGTTGATCAGGTCCTGCGGCATCACCGTGTCGATCTCGATCGAGGACATACGCTCCTTGATCGCGCGCTCCATGCGCAGCAGGCCGACCCGGTACTGGTTTTCCATCAGTTCGCCGACCGAACGCACGCGGCGGTTGCCGAGATTGTCGATGTCGTCGATCTCACCCTTGCCGTCGCGCAGTTCGACCAGCGTCCTGACCACGGCGAGGATGTCGTCCTTGCGCAGCACGCGCACGGTGTCCT
The DNA here is from genome assembly GCF_042682105.1 of Mesorhizobium calcicola. NCBI lineage: Bacteria > Pseudomonadati > Pseudomonadota > Alphaproteobacteria > Hyphomicrobiales > Phyllobacteriaceae > Mesorhizobium > Mesorhizobium calcicola. Next base: position 94,009 of record NZ_JBHUGY010000015.1, on the reverse strand, counting down.
CGGCCTTGAGCTCGAGGCGCATGTTCATCTTGACGCGGCCAACTGCCGACAGATCGTAGCGCTCGCTGTCGAAGAACAGCGAGTTGAACATGGCTTCGGCGGTTTCGAGCGTCGGCGGCTCGCCGGGGCGCATGACACGATAGATGTCGAACAGCGCGTCCTGGCGGCTTTCGTTCTTGTCGACGTTGAGCGTGTTGCGGATATAGGCGCCGACATTGACGTGGTCGATGTCGAGAACCTTAATCTCGTTCTCGCCGGTGCCGAGCAGCACCTTCAGCGTTTTTTTCGTCGATCTCGTCGCCGGCTTCGAGGAAGATCTCGCCGGTGGCGTAGTTGACGATGTCCTCGGCCAGGTAGTTGCCGAGCAGATCCTCGTCGGTCGCCTTGATCGCCTTGAGACCCTTCTCGCCGAGCTGACGCGCCTGGCGGGCGGTGATCTTCTTGCCGGTTTCGACAACGACCTCGCCCGTATCGGCATCGACCAGGTCGCCAACGGCCTTGAGGCCGCGGAAACGCTCGACGTTGAACGGAATGCGCCAATGGTCGCCGGCGCGCTTGTAGATGATCTTGTTGTAGAAGGTCGACAGGATCTCTTCGCCGTCCATGCCGAGCGCCATCAGCAGCGACGACACCGGAATCTTGCGGCGACGGTCGATGCGGGCGTGCACGACGTCCTTGGAGTCGAATTCGATGTCGAGCCACGAGCCGCGATAGGGGATGACGCGCGCGGCAAACAGAAGCTTGCCCGACGAGTGCGACTTGCCCTTGTCATGGTCGAAGAAGACGCCCGGCGAACGGTGCATCTGCGAGACGATGACGCGCTCGGTGCCGTTGACGATGAAGGTGCCGTTCAGGGTCATGAGCGGCATGTCGCCCATATAGACGTCCTGCTCCTTGATGTCCTTGATCGACTTGGCGCCGGTATCCTCGTCGATATCGAACACGATGAGGCGCAGCGTCACCTTCAGCGGCGCGGCATAGGTGAGGTCGCGCTGACGGCATTCGTCAACGTCGAATTTCGGTCCTTCGAACTCGTACTTCACGAACTCCAGCATCGAGGAGCCGGAAAAATCGGAGATCGGGAAGACCGACTTGAAAACGGCCTGCAGTCCCTCGTCCGGACGCCCGCCCTTGGGCTCCGCCACCATCAGGAACTGGTCATAGGATGCCTTCTGAACCTCGATCAGGTTCGGCATCTCCGCAACTTCCGGGATCTTTCCGAAGAACTTGCGTACGCGTCTGCGGCCATTGAAAGTCTGGGTCTGGGCCATCGTCGCTCCTTAGCTCTAAACTCGGGACGAACCTCGCCGCGGTTCGCCTTGCATTCTGGACCACCTTGGCGGCGATCCTCTGTCTGTTTTCCCGGCGCCTGTCGGCGGCCGGCTAAAACGGGAGAAAACCCGTTTCCTGAAGGCCGTTTGCGGCCCTCAGGAAAGAGGTTCTCGTACGTCTCGCGCTACGCGTCCTCCCTCCAGGCGAAGGGAATGGCGGACGGCGCGAGGCCGTCCGCCGCTTTTACGCTTACTTCAGGTCGACCTTGGCGCCGGCTGCTTCCAGCTGGGCCTTGAACTTGTCAGCGTCGGCCTTGGAAACGCCTTCCTTGACCGGCTTCGGAGCCGCTTCGACCAGATCCTTGGCTTCCTTGAGGCCAAGACCGGTGATGGCGCGGACTTCCTTGATGACGTTGATCTTCTGAGCGCCTGCCTCGGTGAGGACGACGTCGAATTCCGTCTTTTCCTCGACCGGAGCAGCAGCGGCCGCACCACCGCCAGCGGCGGCAACAGCCACCGGAGCAGCGGCGGAAACGCCCCACTTTTCTTCCAGAAGCTTCGACAGCTCGGCCGCCTCGAGGACGGTCAGCTTCGAAAGGTCGTCTACGATCTTTGCGAGATCAGCCATTGTTGTATTCCTTCATAAGGTTCGAACGTGTGTTTGTGATAGCGAGGAACGGCCTCATGCCGCCTCGTCCTTCCGGGCGTAAGCGCCGATGACGCGCGCGACCGAGGCCGCTGGCGCATTGACGATCTGGGCGATCCGGGTTGCCGGCGTGGCGATCATGCCAACCAGCCTGGCGCGCAGCTCATCGAGCGACGGAAGTGTGGCGAGTGCCTTCACACCGTCGGCGTTGAGCGAGGTGGTGCCCATTGCGCCGCCGAGAATGACGAGCTTGTCATTTCCCTTGGCGAAATCGGACGCGACCTTCGGCGCCGCAATCGGATCCTCCGAATAAGCAATCAGCGTCTGTCCCTTGAACAGATCGATGATCGATGCGGAGTCCGTGCCCTGAAGAGCGATTTTGGCGAGACGGTTCTTCGCGACTTTGACGGTGCCACCGGCGGCGCGCATTTTCGACCGAAGGTCGTTCATTTGCGCGACGGTGATACCGGCGTAGTGGGCCACGACCACTGAACCTGCGTTCGAGAACGCACCGTTCAGGCCCGTGACGAGTTCGCGTTTTTCCGCTCTGTCCACTGCCTATCTCCAGTTGACCCCAATCCTGTTAACGGGAACATCCCATTCACGAGGACAGGCGTCGGGTTGCCTTTTGTCGGCCGGGCCATCCAGTAACGGATCTCCCGAACGACGCTCGAGGATCCTGCCCCCTTTCGCCACATCGACGGCCAAGCCGGCGATGCGCAGACAAAAGGCAAACACGGTTCGAACCTTTCATTGGAGCGGTCGCTCCTTTGTCCGGTCTTCACCCGTCTCATGCAGGCCCACATGAATTAAGGCCCCCCTTTTCAACCTAAGGCTCGGGCCGCCTGCAATCTCGGACAGGATGTCCGGAAGCCTTCCGACTTCCGGCACCGGGCCGCCAACCTGGGTTGGAGGCCCGGAATTCTTTTGCGGATCAGCGCTTTAACGGCCAATCCCAATAAAGCTTATCAGGACGCCGCGAGCGTCGAGACGTCGAGCTTGAGGCCCGGGCCCATCGTCGAGGTGACCGACACCTTCTTGACGTAGTTGCCCTTGGCGCCAGCCGGCTTTGCCTTGGTCACCGCGTCGGCGAAGGCGCGGATGTTCTCTTCCAGAGCCTTGACCTCGAACGAGACCTTGCCGACGCCGGCATGAACGATGCCGGCCTTCTCGACGCGGAACTCGACGGCGCCGCCCTTCGATGCCTTGACGGCGGCGGCAACGTCTGACGTGACGGTGCCAACCTTCGGGTTCGGCATCATGCCGCGCGGGCCGAGCACCTTGCCGAGACGGCCGACCAGCGGCATCATGTCCGGCGTGGCGATGCAGCGATCGAAGTCGATCGTGCCCTTCTGGACGATGTCGACCAGATCCTCGGCACCGACGATGTCGGCGCCGGCGGCGCGAGCTTCGTCAGCCTTGTCGCCACGCGCGAACACCGCGACGCGAACCGAGCGGCCGGTGCCGTTCGGCAGGTTGACCACGCCGCGGACCATCTGGTCGGCATGGCGCGGGTCGACGCCGAGGTTCATGGCGACTTCGACGGTCTCGTCGAACTTGACCGACGAGCGGTCCTTGAGCAGCTTCAGCGCTTCACCCAGGGCGTAAGCCTTGTTGGGATCGATGCCTTCGCGGGTCTTCGATACACGCTTTGCAATCTTTGCCATGATCTCAGCCCACCACTTCCAGACCCATCGAGCGGGCGGAGCCCTCGACCATGCGCATGGCCGCCTCGACGTCGTTTGCGTTCAGATCCTTCATCTTCTGCTCGGCGATGGCGCGAACCTTGTCGCGGCCGATCGTGCCGGCCTTGATCTTGCCCGGCTCCTTCGAACCCGATGTCAGGTTCGCCGCCTTCTTCAGGAAGTAGCTCACCGGCGGCGTCTTCATGACGAAGGTGAAGGACTTGTCCTGGTAGTAGGTGATGACGACCGGAATCGGCGATCCCTTTTCCATTTCCTGGGTCTGCGCGTTGAACGCCTTGCAGAACTCCATGATGTTGATGCCACGCTGACCAAGCGCCGGGCCGATCGGGGGAGACGGCGTGGCCGATCCCGCTTTCACCTGGAGCTTGAGCTGGCCTGCAATTTTCTTAGCCATCTCTTTTCCTGCCTTTGTCTATGCCGACGCCCACTATCTGGGAAACCCGGCGGTTGCAGTCTGGTGGTGCGATCCATGCGGCCGGCTAAAGCCGCATTCGTCTCCCACCGTTCTCGAAAGCCGCGCGATCTCCGCGCCGCCCTTCCCTGCCGCACTTGGCGCAGGGACTTCGGATCAGCCTTTTTCGACCTGTCCGAATTCCAGATCGACAGGCACGGCGCGCCCGAAGATCGAAACTTCCACCTTGAGCCGCGCCCGCTCCTCGTCCACTTCCTGGACGAAACCGTTGAACGACGCGAAGGGACCATCCGAAACGCGGATCGCCTCGCCGATCTCGAACGTGACCGAAGGCTTCGGCCGCTCGACGCCTTCCTGCACCTGGTTCAGGATGCGCTGCGCTTCCGCCTCGGTGATCGGCACCGGCTTGGAGTCACCCAGGAAGCCGGTGACCTTGGGCGTGTTCTTGACCAGCGAGAACACGGCGTCGGTCAGATTGGCCTTCAGCAGCACATAGCCTGGGAAGAACTTGCGCTCGGCATCGACCTTGCGGCCGCGACGAACCTCGACGACCTTCTCGGTCGGCACCACGATCTGGTGGATATCGGCGGACAGGCCCTTCTGCTTGGCCTTGTTCTCGATGTCCTCGGCGACCTTTTTTTCAAAGTTCGAATAGGCGTGGACGATGTACCACCGCGCTGTCATTTCAAGACGTCTCCGTAATCGCCGGACTTAGCGTCCAATGCCCAGAATCTGCTCGACCGCGAGGCCCATGAGCTGATCGGCGGTGAAGAAAAAGATCATCGCGATCACAGCAAAAGCCAGAACCATCACCGTCGAGATCATCGTTTCGCGCCGCGACGGCCAAGTCACCTTGGCGGTCTCCGCGCGAACCTGCTGGAGAAAGACGAAAGGATTTGTGGTTTTCGAAGCCATATGCCGCTCTGTCTTCAAGACCCGTTGGCCGGGTCTCCTGGATGATCCCGCTGGCCGGGACGTGCCGCCTGGGCTCATTTTCGCGCCGAATCAGCGCAATCATTTCGCCCATGCAAATCAGACGCGTAAAGCCGGCTTCCCAGCTCCACGCGTCGCGTGTCTGTTTCGTCTACATAAAACCGATTCTTGATCCACGCAAGTGGCAAGTGTCCGCTTTATGACCAAACACCGCCTCGGAACCATCCAGTCGTTCCGTCCCGGCTATGGCGCCCTTATGCCTCAATCGGGCTAATATGGCAAGCGGGTCGCCGGTTTTCAAAGGCCAGACCGGAGAAATATCGTTTTGACGGCCATTTCGAGAAATGGCACGGGCAGCAGGGCTCGAACCTACGACCTGCGGTTTTGGAGACCGCCGCTCTACCAACTGAGCTATGCCCGTATCGTGCGCGTGTCGGCGCAGCAGGCGCTTCCTAAAAGCTTCCGCACGCTCTGTAAAGAGTGGTTTGCAAGCAAACGCGCCTTAACCCCTGCGCCAGAAATCGGGATAGCTGACCACTAGCCCGTCGCGGTCGATCTCGAGTTCGCGCTTGAAGTCGCTGGCGCGCGATTCATAGAGATATCGCCTGCCCACCTTGAGGCATGTGCAGCGCTGCGGATTGGCGACGACGGTAAGGCCGGGAAATGAGGCCTGGCCCGTCCCACTCGTGCCAGCGCACGATCTTCATATCTTCCGGCATCAGCCCGGCACTCCCGTGGCGGCTGGACGCTACTTCGTTTCCGGTGGCCGATACGGCCCGCCCGGCACGCCCCAGCCCCAGGCCGGCATCGGTTCCGTCTCGGGATCGCAGGTCTCGCCGAGATGGGAGTTCATCTTGGCCAGCCGCGAACCCCATTCGACATAGCCCATGAAGGCCGAGCGGAATTCAGGATCGTCGGGCAGCCCAACCGCGTCGGCGGCATCAGCCAGGAGATTGATCCAGCGGCGGCGCTGCTCCTCGGTCAGATGCTTGCCCAGATGATGCATGACCATCTCGCGGTGGCCGCCGAATTTTTCGCTGTAGGTTTTCGGTCCGCCGAAAACCTCGCCGATGAACGCCGCCACGTGGGCGGGATGATCCGGCGACATGTTTTTGAACACCGGCCCGACGATCGGGTCGCGCAGCACCTTGTCGTAAAAGGTTTCCGTCAGGCGATTGAGGGCCTCGGCGCCGCCGGCCCAGTCGTACAATGTCGGGACGTCCTGGCTCATTTTCGTTTTTCCTCCACCAGCCCCAGACAATGTCGGAGATGACGATAGCTGAAATGTCTGGGATCGCTCAACCTGCCTCGATGGCCAGTCCGGCCCAACCGCGCTGCCGAAACTATGACTTGGTGGGTGCGTTGACCTGCAGCCCGGGCGCCGACACCAGGCGGCAGTTGCCCGGCTTCGGTGCCGATTTGCATATGGAAGCACCCGTGAGCTCATCCGCCGATTGAGGCCCTGTCGTCAACCCGATTTTGAGCAGCGTCCCGGCGTCAAGCTGCCGTTGGCTCGAATGGAGCTTTATCGCGGCAAACAGGTCAGGCCCGACCGCCATCTCTTCGAGGTAGGTCTTGACCTGCTGGTTCAGTTCCAGCGACTGCAGGCTCACCCGTGCATGGGGACCGACAAGACGTCTGACACCGCCCGCAAGCATGATCAGACAGGCTGCATCGCATTCGCCCAACGCATCATTCGTGAGCCCGGCATAGACACCGTCTTGAGCGATGCAGCCCGGCTTCTCCGGCTCGCATTCCATGAACTCCGTGCGTGCGACCGCCACGTCGAGCCTGCGTTCGCGGATCAGCCTCCCGGTGGCGAGAGCGCTGGGCAGGTCACCTCCCGGCGAGCTGATCACGACCGGGAGCCGGCGATCCCCCAGGGTGCCAATCAGTTGGCGCAGCTTCTCCGGCGTCTGCGCGTTAATCTTGCCTTCCGCTGCGATCCACTCCGGACAATCGGGATCGCAGAGGAAACTTTTGCCGCGCACCAGAACGAAGCGCATGTCGGGGACAGTGTCCTGCCGCACGGTTTCGGGTTCGGCCGGCGCGACTTCGGCGGGCTTCGCGACTTTGTTGCCAACCGGCGGCGTGGCCTTGCCTGCCGGAACCGGCACGTCCCGGCAATTCGCGGGCAGCGGAGTCGCGCGGCATATGGTTCCCGCAGTCAGCAAGTCGACGGAATCCAGGCTGGTGACCAGCTTCATGCGAAGCATGTTTTGCACTTCCAGTTGGTGGATTGCGCTGGCCGGGGTGTCCTTCATAGTTTCGAGCACGCCCTGTCCGACGCCCATCCCGTCAAGATAGGCCGCCAGCCTTTTCTCCACCGCCTTGCTCATTTGGTAGGTCTTGTAGCTGCCGGCACTCTTTCGGCTGACGATTCTTGTGCTGAGCACCTTCTTCTTGCCGCCCACGATGCGATAGGTGGTCCGATATTGCAGTTTCGTGCGGATGTAGGTCGTGGTGATCTGATGGACCCCGAGATAGGCCGCTTCGCCGACCAACCGCCTGATGCCGCCGGCAAACATCAGCGGACAGGCGGAATTGCACATGGCGCCGCTGGCGTCGGCGTCGCCGAAATAACGGCCGCCCCTGCCGTCGTTTTCCGTGCAGCCCTTCACGTCGGGCAGACAGCCGTCGAACCGGGTCTTGCCGACGGCGATATCGAGCTTGTTCTTGCGGATCAGCCGGCCAAGCGTCAGCGCCGCCTCGACATTGCCGCCGGGAGAATCGACGACAATCGGCAGATTTTGGCCGCCAAGCATTTTGAGCATGCGTTTGAACAGAGCCGGCGTTCCGGCTTCTATCGAGCCTTCGGCCGAGATCCATTCCGGACAGATCGGCTCGCAGCCCGGTGCATTGCTGCGGACAATGACAAAGCGCATCGTCGGACCGAAATCCCCGGCCGGATCCGCCGCAAAGGCGGCATGCCCCATGACAAGCAACACCAGCAGACAGATCAGCCGCAGCGACCACAAAGCCTGACGATCTGGAAGGCGCCCTGGAAGCATTGGGAAAAGCCCCTTGATGCAACCTATACTAGACGAGGTCCAAAGGCTTGCAACAGGGTTCGCCCCGGCAATACGGGCCCGATCGCCAGGCAAAAGAAAAGGGCGGCCCAAGGACCGCCCTTTCTGTTTCGAACCCGGCCCGGCAGATGCCGGCGTCGGTTATTCCTTGATGGTGACGACGATGCCGGCACCGACGGTGCGGCCGCCTTCACGGATGGCGAAGCGCAGCTTCTCTTCCATGGCGATCGGCACGATCAGCTCGACATCGACCGTGATGTTGTCGCCCGGCATCACCATCTCGGTGCCTTCCGGCAGTGACACGATGCCGGTCACGTCTGTCGTGCGGAAATAGAACTGCGGACGGTAGTTGGTGAAGAACGGCGTGTGACGGCCGCCTTCGTCCTTGGTCAGGATGTAGGCTTCGGCCACGAACTTCTTGTGCGGCTTCACCGTGCCGGGCTTGGCCAGAACCTGGCCGCGCTCGACACCTTCACGGTCAACGCCGCGCAGCAGCGCGCCGATGTTGTCGCCGGCCTGGCCCTGATCGAGCAGCTTGCGGAACATCTCGACGCCGGTGCAGGTCGTCTTGGTCGTCGGACGGATGCCGATGATCTCGAGTTCCTCGCCGACCTTGACCACGCCGCGTTCGACGCGGCCGGTCACAACCGTGCCACGGCCCGAGATCGAGAACACGTCCTCGATCGGCATCAGGAACGGCTTGTCGAGCGGACGAACCGGGGTCGGGATGTAGGCGTCGACCGCAGCCATCAGCTCGCGGATCGCGTCCTCGCCGATCTTCTTGTCCGAATCTTCCAAGGCAGCCAGCGCCGAGCCCTTGACGATCGGAATATCGTCGCCGGGGAACTCGTTCTTGGTCAGAAGCTCGCGAACCTCGAGCTCGACCAGTTCGAGCAGCTCGGCGTCGTCGACCTGGTCGACCTTGTTCAGGAACACCACGATCGACGGCACGCCGACCTGACGGGCCAGCAGGATGTGCTCGCGGGTCTGCGGCATCGGGCCGTCGGCGGCCGACACAACCAGGATCGCGCCGTCCATCTGCGCCGCACCGGTGATCATGTTCTTCACATAGTCGGCGTGGCCGGGGCAGTCGACGTGAGCGTAGTGACGGTTGGCCGTCTCGTATTCGACGTGCGCCGTCGAGATCGTGATGCCGCGCGCCTTCTCCTCAGGGGCCGCGTCGATCTGGTCGTAGCGCTTGTATTCGCCAAAATACTTCGTGATCGCCGCCGTCAGCGACGTCTTGCCATGGTCAACGTGACCAATCGTGCCGATGTTCACATGAGGCTTGTTACGCTCGAATTTACCTTTTGCCATAGTCTCTTTCCTTGGACGGCCTGGACCTTCAGTTCAGTCGAATGCGGGGCGATTAGCGACAAAGGCCCAAAAACACAAGCGTCTTTTGGCCGGGTGCCGTCTCGCTCAGTCCGAACCATTGATCCGATTGCGGGGTGTGGCGCTGATATAGGAAGGCACGAGACGAAATGAAATGGGCGACAGGCCGGTCGATCGAAGCCACGAGAGCGCTGTCTTGCCTGCCCGGCCCTGTCTGATTCATGGCCAGTTCATGGCCCATTGCGGTCGTCATCGAGGTCTGATTTCTTCGCCGGATGCATTTCATTCCAACCGCCATCCGCGGCCCCCTGTTCATGATCGTCTCGACCGGATCGTATCTCGTCAACGATACGATGATGAAACTCGCGACGTCGGGCCTGCCGTCCTACGAAGTGCTGTTTCTGCGCGGCGCGGCGGCAACGCTCTGGGGCTTCCCGCTGTTGTTCGCGCTGGGCTACGGCAAGCATATTCCGCTGATCTTCGACAGGCGCGTGCTGCGCAGGAACCTGCTCGAGCTGGCGGCGATCCTTTGCTACGTGGTGGCGCTCGCCAACATGCAGATCGCGGATTCGACGGCACTCGGACAGATCACGCCGCTGTTGATGCTGGTCGGCTCCTCGATCCTGTTTGGCGAGCGGATCGGCGGCCAGCGCATGGCGCTGATCGGGCTCGGCTTCATCGGCGCGCTGATGGTGGCGCAACCGACCATGCAAGGCATTTCGGTCTACGCCTTGCTGGCGCTCGGCAACGCGGCGCTGTCGGCGGCGCGCGACCTTGCCGGCAGGCGGGTCACGGCCGAGGTGCCGGGGATGATCGTGGCGATTTCCGCTGTCGTGGTGGTGCTGATCGGCGCGGGTGCCGCGCATCTGGTTTCCGAGCGCTGGGTCATGCCCGAGGCGCGCCATCTACTGCTGATGGCCGGCGCCGGATTTTTCCTGATCTTCGGCCACTTCTTCATCTTCATGGCCTATCGCGTCGGGCCGACCAGCGCGGTTGCGCCGTTCTACTATTGCTTCACCGTCTGGGCGGTCATTTCGGGCCTGCTGGTGTTCGGGCAATTCCCCAACGCGCTGGCGGTCTGCGGCATCCTGCTGGTGGTCGGCAGCGGACTGGCTATCGTCTCGCTGGATCAGCGTAAGCGCCGGCTGACCGTGGTCGCCTAACCATTTTACGCCCGTTTTCCGCTGAACTGGTGGTAGGCCCACAGCACGACCACCGCTCCGATCACGGCAACGATCAGGCTGTAGATGTTGAGGCCGGTGACGCCCGACGCGCCGAAGGCGCTGAAGATCAGGCCGCCGACAATGGCGCCGACGATGCCGAGCACGATGTCCATCAAGATGCCCTGGCCGCTCTTGTTGACGATCTTGCTGCCCAGGAAGCCGGCGATGACGCCGAGTATGATCCAGCTGATGACTGACATTTTTTCCTCTCCATCCGCCCGCCGCCCAAAGATTTTCACAGGATTGTCAAAACCTCAAGCCAACTTGAAATTCCGCCCGAATGCCCCATTGTTGAGGAGGGTCGGGCTTGGCCGTTATGGAGGATCCACTATGGGACTTTTTGACAATGCCGTTCCCAGCGGCAACATCACCAAACCGCTGATGATCGCGCTCGGCGCGCTGCTGGTCGGAAAAATGCTGAGCGGCAGAAGTGCCGAACAGCCGGATCAGACCGAGACCCCGACCGGCCCTGCTTCCACGGGCCCTGCTTCCACGGGCCCTGCTTCCACGGGAACGGCCCCGGCCGACGGCGGCCTGCTTGGTGGACTGGGCGGCCTGCTCGACAAGCTTAGGGATGCAGGCCACGGCAACGTCGCGGATTCGTGGGTCGGCACCGGGCAGAACCAGTCGATCAACGCCAACGATCTCGGCGCCGCACTCGGGCCGCAGGTCATCCACGAGATCGCGCAGCGGACCGGAATGGACGAGCAGCAATTGCTCAAGCAACTGTCAACGGCCTTGCCCGGCGTCATCGACAAGCTGACGCCGAACGGCCAGGTGCCGCAGCAACACCAGGTTGCGTCCGCGTTCAACAGCTAGCGCAAGGGATCTGCACAGTTGGAGCACTGCGCACGTTGCCGCGCGGTGTTTCGGCTTGCAGATCGTAGGGATGAAAATCTGGAGCGGGTAGCGGGAATCGAACCCGCATATTCAGCTTGGAAGGCTGCTGCTCTACCACTGAGCTATACCCGCGCGCCTTTCAGTGAAGTATCGGATTCACCCGAAAACCGCTATACACTTTTCGGTTCGATGCCTTGCGTTTCAGGGCTTCCGGGCCGGCAGTGGTGGAGAGGGTTGGATTTGAACCAACGTAGGCATAGCCAACGGATTTACAGTCCGTCCCCTTTAACCACTCGGGCACCTCTCCAGTCTGCCGCCGGAGCCATGCAACAAGGCATCGACGCGTCGCGACCGCCTCAGCAGCCTTCCGCGAAGCGCCTTATGGCGGCACCGTCCAAAACTGTCAACCGCAAGATCCCGGCAAAACGCGCTGAATTTCGTCTGCCATCCGGCAAGCCGTTCGAACCGGCGGTATCCATTGCCGCGCGACACGGTTATAGAAGCCGGCCATGAGCAACGACAACAATTCCAAGACGCCGAAAGACACCCACTACGCCAAGCTGCGTCGCGCCTATCGCGACGAGAAAAGCGGCGGCGCGCCGGCATTCAGGCCTCGACAGCCGGTTCCGCCGGGCGAACATGCCGCGGATGGCCTGGTGCGGCTCTATGGCCTGCACACGGTGCGGGCGGCACTCGACAATCCGCGCCGCAAGATCAGAAAGATGCTGGTGACGCGCAATGCCACCGAGCGCCTGGAAATAGCCGATCTCGGCGCCCTGCCCTTCAAGGCGGAACTGGTCGAACCCAGGGATATCGACAAGCTTACCGGGTCGGACGCCGTGCATCAGGGCGTGCTGATCGAGGCCGAGCCGCTGAAAGCGAAGCGGCTTGATGCACTTGGCGATGCGAGGCTGGTGCTGGTGCTCGATCAGGTCACCGATCCGCACAATGTCGGCGCCATCCTGCGCTCGGCGGTCGCCTTCGGCGCCGGCGCGCTGATCACGACCGCCCGCCACAGCCCGCAGGAATCGGGCGTGCTGGCAAAGTCGGCCTCCGGCGCGCTGGAGCATATCGACCAGATCGAGGTGAAGAACCTCGCCGATGCGCTCGGCCAATTGCACGAGGCCGGCTTCCAGACCATCGGGCTTGATTCGGACGGGCCGGCGGAACTCGAAACGAGTTTTTCGGGAGAAAAGATCGCGCTGGTTCTCGGCGCCGAGGGCAAGGGCCTGCGTCAAAGGACGCGCGAGACGGTGACGACGCTGGCGCGGCTCGACATGCCCGGTGCCATCCGCTCGCTCAACGTGTCGAACGCGGCGGCGGTGAGTCTTTATGCGGCGAGGAAATTCTTAAGGCAGTAGGGCAGTAAATCAGTAGGGGCGTAGGGAAAGCAAAAAAGCGGCGCCGAAACCTATTCCTACTGCCCTACTGCCCTACTGCCCTACTGCCCTATCTCATGCGCGGCCATCCGCTCCAGCGCACGAACCAGCGCCGAGTGATCCTCTTTGGCCCCGCCATTGGCGGCGCAGGAATTGAACAGCTGCTGCGTCGTCGAGGTGTTGGGCAGCGCCACGCCGAGCGCCCTTGCCCCTTCCAGTGCGAGATTAAGATCCTTCTGGTGCAGTTCGATGCGGAAGCCCGGCGCGAAGGTGCGCTTGACCATGCGCTCGCCATGCACTTCGAGAATGCGCGACGCCGCCAGCCCGCCCATCAGCGCCTGCCTGACCTTGGCCGGATCTGCACCGGCTTTCGATGCAAAAACAAGCGCTTCGGCGACGGCTTCAATGGTCAGCGCGACGACGATCTGGTTGGCCACCTTGGTGGTCTGACCGACGCCGTTCGGCCCGACCAGCGTGATGTTCTTGCCCATCTTCTCGAACACGGGCCTGGCGCGCTCGAACGCTTGTTCCTCGCCGCCGACCATGATGGTCAGCGACGCCGCCTTGGCGCCGACTTCGCCGCCCGAAACCGGCGCGTCGAGATAATCGCAGCCTAGCTCATTGATCTTCTTCGCGAACACCTTGGTCTCGATCGGCGAGATCGAGCTCATGTCGATGACCAGCTTGCCCGCGGCCAGACCGGACGCGACGCCGTTGTCGCCGAAAAGCACATCGGCGACCTGCGGCGTATCGGGCACCATGGTGATGATGATGTCCGCAGCCTTGGCCACGGCGGCATGGCCCGAGACCGACTTCAGGCCCTTGGCGACGAGATCGGCCGGCGGCTTCGAGCGGTGGTCGCTGGCGATGACCGTATAACCAGCATCCAGCAGATGCCCCGCCATCGGCGCGCCCATGATGCCGAGGCCGATGAAGCCGATGGTTTCCATAGTGGTTCTCCGTCGTATGTCTTTGTCGAGGCTGCGTTCCTTCGCGCCCCCCTGTCCTGCCGGCCATCTCCCCCACGGGTGGGAGATTGGCAGCGTCAGCGTCGGCAGCTAAGCCGCGGCGCTGCCCTGCCCGGCCAGATCCCGAAACCAGCCCAGCCCGGCCTCGGTGCCGGCCTTCGGCTTGTATTCGGCGCCGATCCAGCCGGAATAGCCGATGCGGTCGATATGCTCGTAGAGGAAGGGATAGTTGATCTCGCCCGTCCCCGGCTCGTGACGGCCGGGATTGTCCGCAAGCTGGATATGCGCGATGCGGCCAAGGTTAGCCTCGATTTTACGGGCGAGATCCCCCTCCATGATCTGCATGTGATAGATGTCGTATTGCAGGAACAGGTTCTTCGAACCGATGCGGTCGATCAGCGCCAGTGCCTGGTCGGAATAGTTGAGGAAGAAGCGCGGGATATCGCGGGTGTTGATCGGCTCGATCAGAAGCCGGACGCCGGCCTGTTCCAGTTTCTCCGCCGCGAAGGCGAGGTTTTCGGCAAAGACATCCTCTAGCACCTTGCGGTCGGCGCCCGCGGGCGCGATGCCGGCCAGGCAATTGACCTGCTGGCAGCCGAGCGCCTGTGCGTAGGTGATTGCCTTGGCGATGCCCTTGCGGAATTCCGGCACCCGGTCCGGCAGCACCGCGATGCCGCGTTCGCCCTTGGCCCAGTCGCCCAGCGGCAGATTGAACAGCACCTGCGTCAGGCCGTTTTTCTTCAGCCGGGCGGCGATCACCTCGGGGGCGTGATCGTAGGGGCCGATATATTCGACACCCTTGAAGCCCGCGCGAGCGGCGGCATCGAAACGGTCGAGGAAATCATGCTCGCCAAAGAGCATCGAAAGATTGGCTGAAAAACGCGGCATTTCTTTTTCTCCTTTTCCGCTGATCTAATCCAGCATCACGATCGCCGTCGGGGCGTCTTCCTGATGTTCGGCAAGGTCCTCGAATTCGGTGACCTTGTCGATCTCGGTGCCCATGGAGATGTTGGTGACGCGTTCGAGGATGAATTCGAGCACGACCGGAACCTGATGCTCTTTCATCAACCGCTGGGCCTCCTTGAAAGCGGCGGCGAATTCCTCGGGCTTGCGCACCCTGACCGCCTTGCAGCCCATCGCCTCGGCGACGGCAACGTGGTCGACACCGTAGCCGGCCTGGGGATCGCCTGAGCGGTTGATGTTCTCGAAGGCGAGACTGACCTCGAAATCCATCGAAAAGCCGCGCTGCGCCTGGCGGATCAGGCCGAGATAGGCGTTGTTCACGACGACATGGAGATAGGGCAGCTTGTGCTGCGCGCCGACCGCCAGTTCCTCGATCATGAACTGGAAATCATAGTCGCCCGACAGCGCCACGATGGTGCGGTCGGGATCGGCGGCGCGAACGCCAAGCGCGGCCGGCAAGGTCCAGCCGAGCGGGCCGGCTTGGCCGCAATTGATCCAGTTGCGCGGCTTGTAGACATGCAGGAACTGCGCGCCGGCGATCTGCGACAGGCCGATCGTGGTGACATAGGTGACGTCGCGGCCGAACGCCTTGTTCATCTCCTCGTAGACACGCTGCGGCTTCAGCGGCACCTGGTCGAAATGCGTCTTGCGCTTCATCGTCTTCTTGCGGCCATGGCATTCCTTCGCCCAGCCGGACCAGTCGCGCAGCTTGCCTGCCGTCTTCCATTCGGTGGCGACGTCGAGCAGCATCTTGAGCGCCGCGCCCGCATCCGAAACGACGCCAAGGTCCGGCGCAAAGACACGGCCGATCTGCGTCGGCTCGATGTCGACATGGATGAATTTCTTGCCCTTCGTATAAACGTCGACCGAGCCGGTGTGGCGATTGGCCCAGCGATTGCCGATGCCGAAGACGAAGTCGGCGGCAAGCATCGTCGCATTGCCGTAGAGATGCGAGGTCTGCAGTCCGCACATGCCGGCCATCAGCCGGTGGTCGTCGGGGATCGCGCCCCAGCCCATCAAGGTCGGGATGACCGGCACACCTGAAATTTCGGCGAACTCGATCAGCAGATCCGAGGCATCGGCATTGATGATGCCGCCACCGGCGACAATCAGCGGCTTTTCGGCAGCGTTGAGCATCGCCAGCGCCTTTTCGGCCTGGGCGCGCGTCATCGCCGGCTTGAACGGCGTCAACGGCTCATAGGCATCGATGTCGAACTCGATCTCGGCCAGCTGGACGTCGACCGGCAGGTCGATCAGCACCGGCCCCGGCCGTGACGAGCGCATCAGGTGGAACGCCTTCTGCAGCGCCATCGGCACCAGATAGGGCTCCATGACGGTGACCGCCCATTTGGCGACCGGCGACGCGATGGCGGCGATATCGACGGCCTGGAAATCCTCCTTGTTCAGCCGTGCACGCGGCGCCTGGCCGGTGATGCACAGGATCGGAATGGAATCCGCGGCGGCCGAATAAAGCCCGGTGATCATGTCGGTGCCGGCCGGACCCGAGGTGCCGATGCACAGGCCGATATTGCCTGATCTGGCGCGGGTAAAACCTTCCGCCATGTGCGAGGCGCCCTCGACGTGGCGGGCAAGCACATGGCGGATGGTGCCCCTCGCCTTCAGGGCCGAATAGAACGGATTGATCGCCGCGCCCGGCACGCCGAAAGCGCAGGAAATGCCTTCCTTTTCGAGAACGAGAACCGCGGCATCGACAGCGCGCATCCTGGCCATTTTTCCAGCCTCCACGGGTTTGTCATTGTTGGATGGCCAAGAATGCCAGCAAGCAGGCTATTTTTCAATTTTTTCAGAATATTTTTTCATTTTTAAGAAAAGGCCATTAGCCAATGAATTTAAATGGTTTTTCATTTTCCACCGATCTGGCGACTTCCAGCAATGAAAAACTTTTTCATTGCCTATTTGGCTGAATTGCCGACAATGCGGCCATGGAAACTACCGAAAAACGCCAGCGCGGTCGCCCGCGCGCCTTCAACGGGCCCTCCGAGACGACTTCGGTGCAGTCGCTCGACCGGGCACTGCGGATCCTTGCCATTGTCGCGGAAGGCAGCGGCCTGTCGCTGAGCGAGATATCGGCGCAAAGCGGCCTTGCGGCCTCCACCGCCTACCGCATGCTGACGACGCTCGAAAACCACGGCATGGTCGAATTCGACACCAGCGACCAGCTGTGGTCGATCGGCGTCGAGACCTACCGCATGGGCGCGGCGTTCCTGCGCCGCCGCAAGCTGGTCGACCGCGCCCGCATCGTCATGCAGGAGCTGATGGAGAGAACCGGCGAGACCGCCAATCTCGGCGTCGCCGAGGACGATTGCGTGGTCTTTGTCAGCCAGGTCGAGACGCACCAGGCGATCCGTGCCTTCTTCCGGCCGGGCACGCGCAGCCCGTTCCATGCGTCCGGCATCGGCAAGGCGGTGCTGGCGCATCTCGAACCGGAGCGCGTCGGAACAATCCTGCGCAAGGCCGGGCTGCAGCGCTTCACTGACAAGACGGTTTCCGACATTTCCGCCCTTGCCCACGATTTGGCAGTGATCAAACGGCGCGGCTGGTCGGTGGACGACGAGGAGCGCCACCCCGGCATGCGCTGCGTTGCGGCCGCCATCTTCAACGAATTCGGCGAGCCGATCGGCGGGGTCTCGGTGTCGGGGCCGACCGTGCGGGTGACGCCGGAGCGGCTGGCCGAGATCGGGCCGCTGGTCCACGATGCCGCGGCCGAGGTGACCAGGATGATTGGCGGCGCCATCTCAGCCTGATGCGGCGCGGAGTGCCAGGCGGATCCAATCCCGTCCTCTCCCGAAGATCTTGCGAACGGCAAAAGGAGGGGCGGCGGGGGCGCCCCTCTTTGCGTTTGATTGAGACGCCACCTCCTCTCAGAGCCGGCAGTAGTGACGGTAGCCGTCGTAGCCGACATAGGTGTCGGAGTCCGGATCGTAGCTCGCATAGCGGTCGAAGCAGCGGCGGACGTGCCACGAACCGCCGTCTTCGTCGACATAGACGGTGCGGGGCTGCTGGGCGAGCAGTGTGCCCAGGACAAAGCCGCCAACGCCGGCGGCGATGCCGATGCCAAGGTCGTGGTGATGCGAATGCGCAGCCGAAGGCTGGACGGTGCCGACCAGCATGGTGGCGGCGACGGTGGTGGCGATGAGGCCGGAAACGAGTGTGCGCGTGAACATGATGATCTCCTTGCTTCGTTGAACGAGGCGATCGGTCCGCCTCTTGATCATCTGTCGTTGCGGCAAAGAGAAAGGTTCGAAGCTTTTTTGGTTTTTCCTGGCCGAGGGAAATCAGCCAGTTGGAAGACCTGTCGGCGCGATGCATCGACACCGCGTTTGGCGGAAATCTGGACTTGATGTCGAGCTGGGCTCCTGACGCCTGAAGCAAAAAAGGGCGGCCGAAGCCGCCCTTTTGGGGAATTGGGTCCCTCCATCAAAGGCAAATGATCACCCTGCCATGATTGTGGTGATGATGGTGGTAGTGCCACCACCACCAATGCTTCATGAAGTGGTGATGGTGATGCATGCCGTGGGCTGACGACGTGCCGACGGTGCCGGCGAGCGCGCCGGTGGCCACGAAAATGGCAACGAGGCCTAACGTAAGAATGCGCTTGAACATGATGATCTCCTGGATCCCTGATCGAGGCGACCCATTCGCCTCTGGACATCAGTCAGCGCGGCGCGGGAAAAGGAGTAGCGAGTAGCGAAAGGCAAAAACAGCAGGTGCCATTCGCCGCCTTGGACTATTCGCTATTCCTATTCGCTTTCTCACCCCATACCGGTGATATGGCGAAGCCAGAAGGCGAGCGCGATGAAGCCGATGATGGTTGTGACGCCGGTCCAGTCGACATTGGCCTTCTTCACATCGCTGATGATCTTCACCAGCAGCATCCAGACCACGAAGATGATGGGGAGAATGATGACAAGTCTGATCATGCGACACCCCTGCTCGAAGCGATTGCACCTTCCTATATGTAGGAAGCGATCTGGCCCATATGTAGGAAGCGATCTGGCGGTTTTCAGGATGCCCCTCCCGGCGGCCCATCCACATGCCGGGGTAACCGAAAACGGAGTTTTGTCTTTACTGGCGCAACAAATATGCTAACCGGAGCGCCGTGCCCTTGTAGCTCAGCTGGTAGAGCAGCGGTTTTGTAAACCGAAGGTCGGCGGTTCGATTCCGTCCGGGGGCACCAATTAAATCAATGCCTTAATTCATATTTGCAAATTGCCAGCTTGGTTACATTCCAGCCCTGGGTAACGTTTTGGGTAACAGAAACTGATTCCTAACCGAGAGTGTGAGCGCGTCGCAATCCGCTGACCTCAGCGCGCAGCGCACCAATGGCTTCACCTGGCCGGCAGGGCAGAGGCGGCATCGGCACACCGAGCTGTCGAGAGCAATCGGCGGGCCGACAAACATCGCGGCACTACCCACAGGCGCGTGGATGACCTGGTTGGCGAAGTCGGCGACCTCAAAACCAATGTCGAGACGATGAAGGCTGATGTCGACGACAGCAAGCAGATCACCGACGAGGTGAAGGAGTGGAAATAGCGCGGCCGCTGACTACCGCCTAAAATCGGCAACGTGATTTAAGAGCGCGGCAATAAGGAGCCCTCAGGCGAGACCAGCGCTGCAGCTTAGGCACGCAGTACGCGCATGATGGCGTCGATGTAGCCGACGACCACCGCCGCCGAGCGCAGTACCCGCGATCCCGGCGACAAACAGCGCGCCGACGGAAAGCCTGCGAGCTTTTGCATTTCCGGAACCCTAGGTCGCGGTACTTCGGTGTCCAGTACCGGTTGAAGACGCGCATGGCATCATCATCGATGACGACTTGACTTCGTGCAGCCATCGCCCCTGGGTGGCTTGTCCACCAGGGTCGGCATAAGCGGCGGAAACCGCCGACACGCTTTCGCATCGAAACTCCCAGCAACTCGAATTTGATTCAATATCGCAGAGCCGTTTCCGTTCTGTTAGCACACGCTGAAATGCTTCCGGAACCTTCCGCACAGTCCGCTGTTGGTCGGCAGGAGGTCCGTGAAGTGCGAAACCTGACGGCAGAGCAGTCGCGAGCAGCAAGAGCGCTATTGAGCTGGTCGCGTGTGCGGCTTGGCGCCAAGTCCAATCTTAGCGAAGCGACGATCAGCGACTTTGAGAACGGGGTAAGGAAACCACAGCCCCGCAATGTCGCCGCTATGCTCCGGGCTTTCGAAGGAGCGGGAATTGTCTTTCCCGCCGAAGGGAGCCCATCACTAGCGCGCCCTGACCTGGCCTCACGCTCCGCCTCGGGCAAGGCGACGATCTCCGAATAGACGCCAAAGCGGCCTCGGCATCCCTTCCGATCCATTGCGCGAGGATGCGCAAATTTGCGAACGGCGCAAACGTCGACCTGATCGCCGAATAGGCTCTTGTAGTTCACCAGGGCCGCTGCAACGCGTTCAATCATTTCCCGATGGCGGATTACTTCCAAGCGTTGCTCACGCCCGCCGCGCTGCTCCTACATAGTGATCGAGACATATGTCAGCAGGTAAAGGATCGCCACGGCCGCCGTAGCGAGTATGAGCCATACGCCAAAGCTGCTCATGCTTTCTCACTTCCGCTTCAAGTCCAAGCCGCCGTTTGTCTGCGTGCCGCGGCCGGCGTCCTCTCCTTGGTGGGAGAATTGCCTGAACAGACGCCGACCTGGGGTCCCTTGATGTGGGGCTCGCCGCATATACAAATCTGCTAATATGCACAGAAAGGACATGGCGTGATCGCGTAAGGAGACTACTAGGGCCAGCAGCGAGAGCGAAACCGCGACTGGAAGCCGACGTTCAAGCGGAAGCCGCCTGATGGAACATTAGCCGTCTCGAATTGTTGATTTAACGCTTCGAATGCCGCTGCTTGGCTGCGTCGCAAGGCCGGTGGGCAAACATCAGCAGGCCCGCGTCATCTGGTCCCCTCTGTGGCGCGGGCTCTCTACAAAAGCTGCTTTGGTCGGGCTTTTGCGTTTCAGGCGTCCAATTCAAGCGGCGGGGCGCTTCTGGCCTTTAGGTCCTACTGGCATTAATTCTACCAAAATTCCCTGTCCTACTGTTTGCAGGTAGCGTTCCGGAACCATTTTAGCTCAATCTTATTTAATCGCGGGTGGGTAGTGCCTCCACACCGTTCATGGCACGATTCAATGACGTTTCGTGAACAAACGACTTTTCAACCGCCAGCTAGAGTCACACCACGACGAAATCGGCGTTGGTCAGTGCCAGGTTGGCGGCCAGCGTGGCGAAGTGAGTGGAACCACCCGCCGCACTGCCATTGCTGTCATAGGTGAGCCACCCGGTGTCGGTCTCGTAGATGATGTGATCGTTGCCGTCACCGGCAAGGCCGGTGGTGTTCTTGACGAACTGGTCCGCCGTCAGCGTGCCGTTGCCGCCACCAATGCCAGCCAGCACATCATCTACGAGACCGACACCGGGTGGCTCACCTATGACAGCAACGGCAATGCAGCAGGCGGCTCGACCCATTTCGCCACACTCGCCGCCAACCTGGCGCTCACCAACGCCGATTTCGTTGTGGTCTAAGAACGCAATCGGACATGCTTGTCGTCGATCTTCTTCGGATCGGGATTGGTAGCGTCCGCCTTCACATACCGGCTGGAGTTGGCGAGCGTCACGCCCTTCATAGTGGCGCCGCCGGGGTCAGCCGGATTGTCCGACCACCCACCTTCCGATTTCAAGACGAGCGCAAGCGCCCACGCGAAGTTGCGGTCCATGGCAGTTCCTTTCCGCCCTCGCGGGCAGGTTGTTAAGTTTCGGATCTTGGCTATAGTTGGCCGGGGCCGGGGGATTTGACTTGCAGAATAACAATGAGCGAATATTCGCTCTCGATGGACTGCGCGGCATCGCGGCGCTGTCAGTGCTCCTTCAGCATTTCGCGACCGATGCGCCGTGGCACCCCCTCACATTTGCCTGGTGCGGCATCATCGGCGTTGAACTGTTTTTCGTGCTGTCCGGATTTCTGATGGGCAGGAAATATTCGACTGCCCCGATTTCCGGATCGGCGGTAATCGACTTCTGGGTCAAGCGCGCGGCGCGCGTCCTTCCACTATTTTTCATCTGCGTGACGGCAGCCTATGCCTGGCTGTTGCTGACAGGTCGTCGCCTGCCTTTTTACGGGCTGCAGTGGGATGGATGGTGGCTACATTACGTTTTCTGGGCCGGCCAATCAGTGTTTTGGACGATCCCGAGAGAGATCCAGTTCTATCTGGTTTTCCCCTTGATCTGGTGGATTTGCCAGCGCCTGGGCAATGGTGCCAACTTCCTGCTGCTCGCGGCAGTGGCCATTCTCCAGGGGGCCGCCATCAGCACTCCTGTTCTCATGCAGGCCGCCCCTCTGTTTCTCGCCGGGGTCGTCGCCGGGCGCGTCAACCTCGAGCCGGACAAGTCATACGATGTCCCGTTCGTTGCGCTTCTGATCCTCTACGTCTTGTCGTGGCCAGGAATGATTGATGTCCTTGGATTGCCAAAATCCCTGTTCGGCAGCACGCTGTACCTTGTCTATCTGCCTTCTCTGGTACTTGTTTCGACAGCCTCCCCGGTGGCCCAGCGCCTGTTGGGGCGGGGCGTGCTGAGGTGGCATGGCGACATGTCCTATTCTGTCTATCTGCTCCACTTGCCCATCTATTTTGCGCTCAAGATGTGGACGCCAATTTCGCTTTTGCCGAGACCCCTCTGGTTCGGGCTGACATTGATCGCTGTGACGATCGTCAGTTACTATTCATTCCGCTACGTCGAGACGCCGCTGCGCAGACGCATATCGCGCCTGGCGCCCAAGCCACCGGCGGATGTGCCGCAGCAACCGGTTGCCGATGGCGGCGTTCGATCCGGCCAGCCGGCACGGGACGAAGCCATGGTCGCGCGGGGCTTCTCATAGCGGCAGAAGCTTTGGGGCGTCGCCTATTTCATCGTGGCGCCTCTGGGGTCAGTCCGACCGTCCGCCTTCTGATTTCGAGACGACCGCGAGCCGCAAGCCTAGCTCGCTTACAAGCTTCCGCATGTAGTCACGTTGTCCAAATGTGGGGTCGGCCATGGTCCTATCCGTGCATTCCGCTAAGATAGGAGTTTGAGCCAGATCGTGACTGCGGCGTCAAATTTCGAACTGGGACACTACCAGATCATCCCATATGGGGCATGCACCGCGAACTCCTGGCATATTGGGCGAGCGCAATGACGCGGAGCACCGCATTCAATCTGACCGTTAGGCCATAGCCTAACGGTCAGGTGGAATGGCTCCGGGAAGGGTGTCCGTTAGGACTGCGAGGGCTTGATGGCAGATCGAACCGCAAAGAAGACGGGGACGCCGATCAACAACAGAAGTATTGCCCAATGCCAGATGGAAAACTGCATTCACCCCTCCCCTAGAAATGCACCCATGGGTTGTAGCAGATTTCAGATTCGACTCAAGAGGGTTGAGCAGCGGCCTAGTCCAAAAATCGACTTCTGCCGCCTGTTCCTGACAATCAGACCGCAATCGCCGCCACCAATATGCGGTTCTGCCGGCGGATCTCCGCGCGCAGTTCCGCGATCTTCGCCTCGTCGCGCTTCACGAACTCGATGAACATCATGTTCATGTTGTTGAAGATCAGTTCGCCGAGTGCCGCGCTGTCGATGTCCTGCCGCACCAAGCCGAGTGCCTGCAGCCGGGCGATCAGGGCACGGATCTGTTCGGTCAGTGAGCGGTCGAGCGCGGTGTAGGCCTGGCCGAACGGGCTGTCGGGCAATTGCGTCGAGATCGCCATCGCCTGCCGCCACATCTCCTTGCTGAGATAATGCAGCGAGTGCTCGATATAGATGCCGATCAGCGTGTCCAGCGCGTCGCCGACATTGGCCGGCGGCCTGGCGACGACGCCTTGCCCAGCATTCAGCACCTCGTTGACTTCCAGCGAGACGATGGCGCCGAGGATGTCGCCCTTGTTCTGGTAGTAATTGTAGATGGTTCCGACCGAGACCTCGGCCTGTGCGGCGATCGCCTCGATCTTGGCGCCCTCATAGCCGGCCTCGCGGAAAAGCTCGGCCGCCGCCTCGATGATGCGCCTGTGCCGGTCCGCCTTTTGCCTTGCCCGCAATCCGCTCATCTCAGCCTCTTGCCACAAAAACAGAATTGACTCAATTTTAAAATTGGTTCAATTTTTTGCAAGAAGCCACAAAGGCAAGGGAGAACACTCGATGTCCGCAAAATCCGAATCCGGGAATCCGCTTTCCGTCCTGAAGAGCCATCTGCATGCGGCGTGCGCCGCCACGGCACTTCTGCTCGGCGCCGGCAGCGTCGCGCAAGGCGCCGATCTCAACGCGCTGATCTGGTGCGATCACTCCGACCCCGCGCTGCTGCAGCCGTTCGAGGAGGCCAACAACGTCAAGGTCAACGTCAAGGAATTCGAGGGCACCGGCGCCGGCCTCGCCATCGTCGAACAGTCGCAGCCCGGCGACTGGGACGTGATGGTGATCGACTCGATCGACGTGCCGCGCGGCGTCGAAAAAGGCCTGTTCGAGCCGCTGCCGGACGACAAGCTCCCGCTCGCCGACATGTTTCCCCAGGTGAAGATGGACGGCTCCACCGTCGTCGGCGGCAAGCGCTACGGCATCACCGAAAAGTTCGGCTACAACACGATCGGCTACAACAAGACAAAGGTCGATCCGGCCGACATGCAGTCGATGGCCGCACTGACCGGCGACAAATACAAGGGCAAGGTCGCCATCTACGACTACTATCTGCCGGTCATCGGCATGGCCGCGCTCGCCATCGGCAAGAAGACGGCGGATCTCACCGAAGCCGACCTGCCCGCCCTCAAGGAAGAGCTGCTCAAGATGAAGGCCAATGCCAAGCTGGTCGGCGAAGTCACCGCCAGCCAGACGGCGCTGGCGACCGGCGAGGTCGACATCCTGGTCGGCGGCGGCGAATGGGTGACGGCCGGGCTGGCCAAGGAGAACCCTGCTCTCGATTTCTCGATCCCGAAAGAAGGTGCTGTGCTGTGGTCGCAGTCGCTGGCCATGTTCAAGGATTCCAAGAACAAGGACATGGCGCTGAAGTTCATCCAGTACATTATGAGCCCGGAAGGCCAGGCGCGGCTTGCCACCTCGTCCTGCTACTGGGGCATGCCGGCGAACACCAAGGCGGCTTTGACCGACGAGCAGAAGAAGATCCTGCGTTTCGACGAGCAGCCGGGCTTCCTCGCCCGCGCCCAGGCCTATCCGGCGCCGAACGCCGATCTCGACAAGAAGATGCAGGACATGTGGACCGAAATGCTGCAGGCGAAGTGAGCGATCGCTGCTGATGAATTCAGCCGAAAACAACTGGGGTGCCCTGCCCCGGGCGGGCAATGCCCTGCCCTGGGCGCTGGTCACGCCGGCGCTTGGCTGGACGCTTTTGTTCTTCGTGCTGCCTTTCGTCGCCATGGGGTTTTCCAGCCTGACGGCGCATTAGGGCGGCGGCTTTACGCTGTCCAACTACAGCCAGTTCTTCACCAATCCCTCCTACTGGCAGGCAATGGTGAACTCGCTTGAGATAACAGTGATCGTCACCGTCGTCTCGGTGCTGCTCGCCTATCCCTTCGCCTGGATCCTCGCCGAACAGGTGCCGGAACGCTGGCAGCGGCTGGCGCTGATGCTGGCCGTGCTGCCGTTCTGGACCTCCTATGTCGTGCGCTGCTATTCCTGGCTGCTGGTGCTGGCGCAGAACGGCGTCATCAACCAGGCGCTGACGGGCATCGGCGTGGTCGCCGAACCCTTGCAACTCGCCAACACGCGTTTCGCCACCGTCACCGGCTTCGTGCATTTCTTCGTCATGCTCTTGACGCTGACGATCTTCGCCAACCTGAAGCAGCTCAGCCCCAGCTACCGCAAGGCCGCCGCCGATCTCGGTGCCGGGCCGGTGCGCACCTTCCTGCATGTCGTGCTGCCGCTGACCTTGCCCGGCATCATGGTCGGCGCCTTCCTCACCTTCGTGCTGTGCATCGGCGACTACATCACGCCGCAGATCCTCGGCGGCAACAACGAGCTTCTGATGCCGCAGCTGGTGATGATGCAGATCGGTCGCCGCGGCGACTTTCCGCTGGCTTCGGCGCTGTCGATCATCCTGATGGCGGTCGTCACATCAGCCTATCTCGCCTGCGCCCGCTGGCTGAAGATCGAGCGGGCCTGAGATGCATCGGATTGTCCGCATCGCCTCCTCGCTCTACGCGCTCGCCGTCTACGCCTTCATCTTCCTGCCGGTGGTCGTGCTGGTGCTGTTTTCGTTGCAGGCGACGTCGTTTCCGATCCCGCCCTTCACCGGCCCTTCGCTGCGCTGGTACGACGCGGTTCTCTCGGACACGCGGCTGACCTCGGCGCTGGTCAATTCGCTGCTGGTTGCTTCGATCTCGTCCCTCGCCGCCGTTGCCCTCGGCTTCCTCTCCGCCTGGGGCTTTGCCCGCTTCGTCCTGCCCGGCTCCGGCCTGCTGCGCGGGCTGATCACCCTGCCCCTGACGGTCAGCTATCTCATCATCGGCATGGGGCTGCTGGTGCTGTTCAACTGGGTCGGCGTGCCGAAATCGCTGCTTGCCGCCGGCATCGGCCATGTCGTGATCAACCTTCCGCTCTGCTTTGCCATCATCTACAGCCAGATGGGCGACCACCAGATCAACATCGAACGCGCCGCGCGCGATCTCGGCGCGCCGGAATGGAAGGTGCTGCTCCTGATCACCGTGCCGGTGATGGCGCCGGCCATCTTCGCTGGCTTCTTCCTGTCGATGACCTTCTCATGGGACGAGTTTGTGATCTCCTTCCTCTTGACCCGCTTCGACACGACCTTGCCCGTAGAAATCTGGAACCTGCTGCGCTCCGGCCTCAATCCGAAAACCAATGCCGTCGGCTCGCTGGTCTTCGCCGTGTCGATCGTGCTGGTCGTACTGTTCGAACTGACATTGCTGCGCAGGAGAAGAGCATGACCGCGCCTTTGGTCGACATCCGCGCCGTCTCGCATCGCTTCGGCCAGCAGACAGTGCTGAAGGACGTCTCGCTGCAGATCGAACCGGGCAGCTACACCATCCTGCTCGGCCCCTCGGGTTCCGGCAAGACGACGCTGCTGTCCATCCTCGGCGGCTTCGTCACCCCGAGCGAAGGCAAGGTGTTCATTCGTGGCGAGGACTGCACCTCGGTGCCGCCAGCCAGGCGGCCGACGACGACGGTGTTCCAGGATTACGCGCTGTTCCCGCATATGAGCGTCGGCAGCAATGTCGGCTTCGGCTTGCGCATGCAGGGCGTCGATGGCGCGACACGGGCGGCACGCTCACGCGAAGCGCTGGCGCTGGTTGGCCTCGCCTCTTCCTTCGACAAGAAGCCGCACCAGCTCTCCGGCGGCCAGCGGCAGCGTGTCGCGCTGGCGCGCGCGCTGGTGATTGAGCCGGCGGTGCTTTTGCTCGACGAGCCGCTCGGCGCGCTCGACCTCAAATTGCGCCGGCAGATGCAGGACGAGTTGAAGGCGATCCAGAAGCGTGTCGGCACCGCCTTCATCCATGTCACCCACGACCAGGAAGAGGCGATGGCGCTGGCCGACCATTGCGTGGTGATGAATGACGGGCGCATCGAGGATGAAGGCCCGCCCGAACGCGTCTATGCCAGGCCGGCGACGCGCTTTTCCGCCACCTTCATGGGCGAAAGCACGATCCTTGCCGGCACGGTCACGGAGGCCAGGGACAGGGCCAGCACTGTCGCGACGCCGGTCGGGCCGGTTTCAGTGCCGAGCGCCTTGCCGTTGGGGTCGGCTGTCGGGCTGGCCATACGGCCGGAGCATCTTGTCCTCGGCGCGGCCGGCGGCGGTGTCAGGCTCGGCACGGCCGAGGTCAGCGACGTCGTCTTCCAGGGCAGCTTCAAGCGCGTGCTGGCCATTTCCGTCGAAGACCCCTCCCTTCAGTACATCGCCAGGCTGCCGGCCTCAGCGACCATCCAGCCGGGCGACACGGTTGGAGTTTCGTGCGATACCGACCAGATCATCCTTCTGACGGACTGAACTTTTGACGGATTGAAATGGGCACGCTTCCGGCCATCGACGCACCAGACTGGTACGAGACCATCCGCATGGCCGACGGCGTGACGCTGATCCACGAGCCGTGGATCAAGCCGTTTTTCCGCTGCAACATGTGGCATGTGCGCGGCCGCGACCGCGATCTCCTGTTCGACACCGGCCTCGGCCATTTCAGCCTCAGGCGTCACGTGCCGCTGGTGACGGAGCGAAAGCTCATTTGCGTCGCCAGCCACACGCATTTCGATCACATCGGTTGTCACCACGAATTTCCCGACCGCTGCGTGCACGCGGCCGAGGCGGAAATCCTCGCCGATCCGCGCAACGAATGGACGGTCGCCGGCACTTATGCGACCGACGAGATGTTCGACGGTATGCCGCAAGGCTGGGACACGGTGAACTACCGCGTCCTGCCTGCCCCGGCCGACCGTCTGCTCGCGCATGGCGATGTCGTCGATCTCGGCGACCTTGCCTTCGAGGTGATCCACACGCCTGGCCATTCGCCCGGCGGCATCGCGCTCCACGAGAAGAAGACCGGTATCCTGCTTTCCGGCGACATCATCTATGACGGCCCGCTGATCGACGACGTCTATCACTCCGATATTTCCGACTATATGGCGACGCTGCTCGGCATGCGCGAGCTCGATGTCGCGGTCGTGCATGGCGGTCATTTCCCGAGCTTCGGCAAGGTGCGCTACCGCCAGCTAGTCGACGAATATCTGGCGCGGAAGCGGCAGGCCGGCTGCCACCTGCGGCCGAGCCCTTGAAGGTCAGCGCGCCAATTCGAAATGCCGAGGAAACGACTGGTGCAGCAGCATCAGCATCGTCTTTCTCAGCACATCGGAATTGCCCGCCGGCGGGTTGAGGTGATCCCAGATCCACGCGCCATGGACGAGATAGTTGAGGCTTTCAGCCAGTGTCTCCGGGTCGACATCGGTGTAGCCGCCGGCGCGCTTGATTTCGATGAGCAGGTCGCGGGCCTCGGCATTGTAGCTGAGATCGCTGGGCAGGCCGATCTCGTTGTAGATCTGCATGCTCTTGCGGTCGCTGGAGAACACGACAAACACTGAAACCCATTTCGGATGCTGCCGCGCGAATCTCTGCGCGCATTCGACCGCGCCCATCAGCCGCTCGACCGGCGACAGGCCGGGCGCGCGCACCAGCGTCGCCCACAATTCATCGTACTGATCGCTGAGATACTGCAGCACGGCGCGAAACAGGTTCTCCTTGCTACGGAAGTGGAAGACCACCAATGCGTTGGAGGAGCCGACATGCTCGGCTATGCGCTGCATGGTGACGCTCGCCAAGCCTTCGTCGGCGATCAGATCGATCGTGGCGTCGATGATACGCTGAATGCTGGCTTCGCCGCGCTCGCGCCGGCGATCCCGGGGAGCCGGCTCGAGCCGCTTGTCGCCACCTTGGGCGGCCATTGCCGTGGGTGCCCTCTGTGCCACGGCAGCCTTGCGTTGCGCCATTCCTGTCCAGCCCTTTTTCAAACCTTGCAACGGCGATTTCCAGCCCTGCGCGCCGGCTCACCATACTCGAAGCGAGAGAGCAAGCACCAGCCAGCAGAGGCCGCGTGACCGGTCAAAGCGACGGTCGCGTTTCGGTGTTTCTGTACCATTGGCCCTGGGCCGTTTCATAGGCCAGCGCTGCCCGGAAGACATCGGCGTCGCAATAGGTGCGTCCGACAATCTGGATGCCAGTCGGCACGCCGCTCGCCGCCCGCCCCGACGGCATGGATAGAACCGGGCAGCGGCTCAGCATGTTGAACGGCGTCGTCATCACCCAGCCAAGCGACGGGTTCACCTGCTTTCCGTTGATCTCGACGGAGTCCCTGGTGTGATCGAACTCCGCCGGCACCGCGGGAAGCGCGTTCGTCGGGCAGATCAGCGCATCATATGTCTCCAGCAGCGGGCCGAGCGTCTGGTACATCCTGGCCGCCACCTCCAGGGTTGCGACAAAGTCCGTGGCCTTGGATTTTTGCCCATCCTCGGCGAATTGCCGTGCATAACTGGTCATGTCGTTGCCGTGCTGCTTGAGCAGTTGCGACAGCGAGGCGCCGAAGAGGTGCTCCAGATAAGCCATGCCGGCCTTGAGCACTTCGTCGCCCCAGCCGAGGTCGACTTCCTCGACGGTGGCGCCAAGCGACCGGAACACGTCGCAGGCGGCAAGCGTGTTCCTGCGCACCTCCGCATCCACTTCGAAAGAACCGAGGTCCATCGAGAAGGCGATCTTCCAGCCCTTGATCGGCTTGTAGTCAAGCGGCAGGCGCAATTTCGGGCGCAGCGTGGCGATATCGAGCGGGCTCGGTCCCGCCATGACATTCTGCAGCAGGATCGCGTCCCGGACGTTTCGTGCCAGCGGTCCGGTGTGGCAATAGAAGTCGAGATTGAACGGCGGCTCGTCCGGGTTGCGGCCATAAGGCGGCTTGAAGCCGACAACACCGCAGGCCGAGGCAGGAATGCGGATCGACCCGGCAATGTCCGAACCGCTGGCAATCGACGATGTGCCCGAGGCAAGCGCCGCCGCCGCACCGCCGGACGACCCCCCCGGCGTGAAGTCCGGATTCCATGGATTGCGCGTGACGCCCCAGCGCCTCGACCAGGTAAAGCCGGCGCAGCTGAATTCGGGCGTCGCTGTGCGCGCATGGACGATGCCGCCGGCCTTGATGATGCGCTCGTTCATCGTCGAAGTGTGGCCGCCAATGGCGTCCTTCGACAGCAGCGAGCCGTGCGACGTCGGCTTGTCCTTGATGTAGCTTTCATCCTTGATGCCGATCGGCAGGCCCTCGAGCGCGCCAGTCCTGGCGCCGCTCGCGTATTTCGCCTCGGCCTTTCTGGCCCGATCCATCGCCTCGTCGAAATGCGTGAAGGTCAGGCAGTTGATCGTCGACCTAGTGGCTTCGGCGCGGCGGATGGTGGCCTGCATCAATTCGACGGGTGAAAGTTTCTTCGCCTTGAACAGCCGCAGCGCCTCGCTGGCCGGCATGTAGCAAAGGTCGAGATCGGTCATGGGAAGTCTCCTGC
The DNA here is from genome assembly GCF_042682105.1 of Mesorhizobium calcicola. Lineage (NCBI taxonomy): Bacteria > Pseudomonadati > Pseudomonadota > Alphaproteobacteria > Hyphomicrobiales > Phyllobacteriaceae > Mesorhizobium > Mesorhizobium calcicola. The sequence goes on along the minus strand of NZ_JBHUGY010000015.1, from coordinate 63,243 downwards.
GATCGCCGGATCGCGCTTGGCATGGACGGGAGGTGGCCGCGCCGCGTGTCACGGCGCGGAAGAGCCGGGCTCAGGCTATTTCTGGAGGTCGGTCCAGATTTTCGTGTAGAGCGCCTGCACGTCCGGCGGACAGGCCGGCATGAACTGTCCCTTGGCAACGAATTCGGCCGGAACGTTCACTTCCGGCGCGTTCTTCATGTCGTCGGGCATGAAGGCTTCCGAGCCCTTGATGCCGTTCGAATACCGCGCGAAGGCCGAGATCATGGCCGCGTTCTTCGGGTCCATGATGAAGTTCTGGAAGAGCTTGGCGTTGTCGACGTTCCTGGCGTCCTTGAGGACGGCGACATTGTCCATCCAGATCGGATAGCCTTCCTTGGGGTAGCCATAGACGATCTTGTCGTTCTGCAATCGCTGACGGAGCGAAATGCCATTCCAGTTGACGCCGGCGGCGATGTCGCCCTTGCCCAGGCCGTCGACGGCGCCGTAGTCGAAGGACAGCCATTTCGCCTTGGCCTCGACCAGCTTGTCGCGCACCTTCTTCAACACCACCTTGTCGCCGGTGCAGTACTGGCCGCCTTCGTAGGCGATGGCGAGGAACATGATGTCACCCATTTCTGGGACGACATTGATCTTCCCGACCAGCTCGGGCGGCGGATCGAGGAAGATCGCGGACGTGTTCACGTCGCCCGAATAGACCGACTTGTTGACCGATAGGCCTGTCGTACCCCACTGCCACGGAACGGTGTATTTGCGACCCGGATCAAAGGGGACATCGACCCATTTGGGATCGACATTCTTGAAATTCTCCATCTGGTCCGGGCGCGATTCAAGCAGCAGCCCTTCGCTGATCCAGATCGGGACGACGCTCGCCGAAGGCACGACGATGTCGAAACCGGCGCCGCCCTGGCGGATCTTGGCGAGTGCCGTGTCGTTGGAATCGAAGTCGGTGACGGTGACCTTGACCTTGTAGGTCTCCTCGAACTTCTTGATCAGGTCGGGGCTGGTGTAATTGCCCCAATTGTAGATGTTGAGCTCACCCTCGGCTCGGGCCACGCCCGTCACGGCCAGCAGCGACAATCCGATCGCCGTCGCGGTCAGTTTCCAGTTCATGCTCCATTCTCCCATTGTTGGGACCGCCGGCGTCGCCGCCTCAGGTCCGTTTCCTGCTGATGAAAAAGAAGGCCGTGACGATGCCGATCGACAGCACGAGGAAGGCGGTCGAGATCGCATTGACTTCCGGCGTCACTGTACGCCGGAGCTGGCCGAGCATGTAGGTGGGCAGCGTGTCCTGGCCGCCCGATTTGACGAATTCGGTGATGACGACGTCGTCTAGCGAGACGACGAAGGCGAGCATCAACCCGGCGAGAATGCCCGGCCAGAGCAGCGGCAAGGTCACGTGCCGGAAGGTCTTCCACTTCGTTGCATAGAGATCGGCCGCCGCCGTCTCGAGCGCCAGGTCCATGCTTTCAAGTCGCGCCCGGATCGGCAGATAGGCGAACGGGATGCAGAAGGCGGTGTGCGCGGCAACGAGGTAGCCAAGCCCGGAATAACCGGTCCAGATCTTGATGCGCGAGAACACGATCAGCAGCGCCACCGCGGTGACGATCTCCGGCACCATCAGCGGCTGGTTGATGAAGGCGTATTTGAGCGTCAATCCCGGATACGGTTTGGTCCTGGTCGTCGCTAGCGCCGCCATCGTGGCGGTGATCGTCGCCAGCACGGCGGCGATGGCGGCGATTCGGAACGAGCGGACCGACGCTTCGATGACCAGCCCATTGTTCCAGGCGATGTGGAACCAGCGCAGCGAGAAGCCTTTCCAGATCACAACGGAATCATTGTCGTTGAAGGCGTAGACCACGAGCGTGGCGATCGGCAGGTAGAGCAGGAAGAAACACAGCATCGCCACGCTGACGAAACCATTCTGCCGCCGGACGTCGAAGCGGTTAGCCATGGGCGCCATCCGACCTTGTCGTGTTGCGGACATAGAACAGCAGCGCCACCATGACGATCGCCATCAAGGTGATCGACAGCGCCGCACCGAGCGGCCAGTTCCTGCCCTGGCCGAATTGCAGCTCGATCAGGTTGCCGATCATCAGATTGGTGCCGCCGCCGAGCACCCGCGGCGTCACATAGGCGCCAAGTGACGGGATGAAGACGAGGATCGAGCCGGCGACGATGCCCGGCGTGACCAGCGGGATGATGACGCGCCTCAGCACCTCGAACCGCGTCGCGTAGAGGTCGTATCCCGCCTCGACAAGGCGGAAATCGATCTTCTCCATGCTGGCGTATAGTGGCAGCACCATCAGCGGCAGGAAGACGTAGACCATGCCGGCCAGGACGGCGAAATTGGTGTACATGAGCTGGACCGGATGGTCGGTGATCCCAAGCATCTGCAGCACCGAATTGATGATGCCGTCATTGCGCAGCACCTCCTGCATGGCGAAGGTGCGGATCAGGAGGTTCGTCCAGAACGGGATGGTGATCAGGAACAGCCAGATGTCGCGCCGGTGATCCGGCCGGGTGGCAATGAAATAGGCGGTGGGAAAGCCCAAGATCAGGGTCAGCACGGTGGTTGCCAGCGACAGCGACACCGAGCGCCAGAAGATCGACAGATATGCAGTGGCGAACGACAGCGTGTCGTCGAAGACGTCTCGCTCGAACAGCACGCTCACCCAGGCATCGGTCGAGAACTGCCATTTCACATCGCCGTAATTGCCTGGCGTCAGGAAGGCATAGACGACCACGATCAGCAGCGGCCCAAGGGCCGCGAGGAAGACGATCAGCAGTGCCGGGGTGGAAAGCAGCCAGCGCCATCTGATGTCGTCACGTTCGGCCTTGTCGGCGATCTCCTTCGCGGTCGCCATGGCCCTAGTCGTTCAGCACTTGGGCAGCATCGTCGCCGATCGAAATGCCGACCTTGTCGCCGTTTTCGAAGCCGCAGCTGGCGCTGCGCGAGTTCTGCTGGCGCACCATGAAGACCTCGCCTTCGTCCAGCCGGACATGGATGTGCGTATCGGTGCCGAAATAGACGATGTTCTCGATCATGCCGCTCAGGTCGCCGCGGCCCTTGACGAGCTTGGCATGCTCAGGCCGGACCATCAGGGTTGCGTTGCTGCCCGCGCGGAAGCCCGCGGCGGCGGTCGCGCAGATCTTCGCACCCGAGCGCAAGGCGATCCGCGCCTGGCCATTGCCCGCACTTTCGACCATGCCGGTCAGGAAGTTCGTCTCGCCGATGAAATCGGCGACGAAGCGCTCCGCCGGATGGTCATAGACGTCCCAGGGCGAACCGACCTGCAGGATGTTTCCCGACGACATCACCGCGATGCGGTCCGACATCGTCAGCGCCTCTTCCTGGTCGTGGGTGACGAAGATAAAGGTGATGCCGGTCTCGTGCTGCAGCCGCTTCAGTTCGATCTGCATTTCCTTGCGCAGTTTGTAGTCGAGCGCCGACAAGGGCTCATCGAGCAGCAGCACCTTCGGCTGCGGCGCCAGTGCACGGGCCAGCGCCACGCGCTGCTGCTGGCCGCCGGAGATCTGGCTGGTGCGCCGATTTTTGAGCTCCTGCATGTGGACCAGCTTCAGCATCGCGTCGACACGCGCCTCGATCTCGGCCTTCGGCTTGCCCAGCATCTTCAGGCCAAAGCCGATGTTGTCGGCCACCGTCATGTGCGGGAACAGCGCATAGGACTGGAAGACGGTGTTGACCGGCCGCTTGAAGGGCGGCAACGGCGCGATGTCCTCGCCATAAAGCAGGATCTCGCCGTCAGTCGGATAGTCGAAGCCGGCGATCAGCCGCAGCAGCGTCGTCTTTCCACAGCCGGATGGGCCGAGCAGCGTGAAGAATTCATTTTCGCGGATCGCGACGGAGACGTTGTCGAGCGCTCTAACCGGATCCTGACCGGTCCCCCGAAAGATCCTGGTGACACCTTTCGCCTCAACGGCGGGCCGTATGGCTGTCAAGATATTCCCCTCTCCTCCGTGGCCATTCACCTGCAGAAGCCGGCTGGCCAACTTTGTCCTCACCATCAGGGATAACCATGACTAAACATACAGTCAATATCTTTTTGCCAACACGGCCGTGGTTTCGACCCGTGGCGATGCGGCCGATTTTTGCGTCACGCCGTCGACCGCTTGCTCCCGGCGATCCGTTGGCGAAACCACTCGAAGGTGCGCTCAATACCTTCCTGATAGCCGGTTTTCGCTTGCCAGCCAGGAAGGACATGCCTCGCCAAAGTCAGGTCCGGACATCGGTTGGTTGGATCCTGGGGAGCCGGAGGGTGGTGCTCGATGCGGCTGCCGGGGACAAGCGAGCTGACGAATTCAGCGATGTGCTGAACCGAAACCTCGTGATCGTTGCCGATGTTCAGCGGACCACGGTGCGAGATGCTGTCGCGCCAGAAGAAACGTTCCAGTCCCTCGACGATGTCGTCGACATAACCCCAGCTGCGCGATTGGGAGCCGTCGCCGTAAACCGTCAGGACCCCTGTCGTCAGGGCCTGGATGACAAAGTTCGAAATGGCACGGCCGTCGTCCATGCGGGTTCGCGGACCATATGTGTTGAAAATCCTGACGACACGAACATCAAGCCCACTGACGCGCTGCTGCTCGAACAGCAATGCCTCGGTGCAGCGCTTGCTTTCATCATAAGAGGCCCTGGGACCGGTGCAGTCCACCGACCCCCTGTAGCTCTCGGGTTGCGGGGAAATCAGGGGATCGCCGTAGACTTCCGAGGTCGAGGCAAAGCAGAAACGACCGCCGGGCTTGAGCAGCATCAGAAGATTGAGCGCGCCGCCTATGTTGGCCTTGATGGTGCGCACCGGCTCGCGCATGTACCATATCGGCGAAGCGGGCGACGCGAGATGGACGATCTCATCGAAGCGCTGACTGGATGAAAAGCTTTCGGCGTCGGCAATCCGCAGGCTGAAACGCGGGTCGGTGACATGCGCAATGTTGTCTCGCGTCCCGGTCCATAGATTGTCGACGACGACCAGCTTTTCCAGATCGCTTCGCCGCAGCAGGCAGTCGATCAGGTGCGAGCCCAGGAAACCGCAGCCACCGGAAACCAACACGCTGCGCGACATGGAAAATTCCCCCTCCAGACACCCGGCCAGTCAACGAGCCGCAGGGCTTGTTTCCCAAGAACAGCGGATACGTGGCCACTGCCACCGACCCAAAAGCCTTTCCGCAAATCGATGCTCTCATCTACGCCGCGAAGGGCCGCAAGCGCAACGAGCAAGGTTTGGCGCACGCAACGGACGCGCGGCGGCCGACCGGCCCCTGCTTTCAAGGAGAAAACTGCCGGCGATCTCGCGTACCGAAGCCGGGCGCGCCGACACTGTCGGCCATCGGGCAGACGATCAGCTGATCATCGGGAATTACAGCGCCCTTTGCGGGCATGGCGTTCCGGCTGCATCACCGCAGCGCGACGCCGTGGGCTGAGGCCGGAAACTCGTCTCTTCGGACTGGCGCACCAGTTCGGCGAAGACAAGAGCGAAACTTCCCAGCATCAGAAAGACAATGATCAGGCGTGTTACCGGCAATATGTCGGCCTCGATTGGCTAGGCCCCACGCCACCCATCCACTGCCGGCTAACATGAACGATCCGGCTTTACGAGACTTTAAGGTTGGTCTTAACCATCACATTCGCATCGCCTTTGACATGATGTGCGAACGCCAGATCCGCATGCCACCGTTTTTGCGATCGCCTCGCCGTCCGGAACAACGGCTCTCTTTGCAGACGTGCCCCGCCCATGCTACCCGACGCTGGCGCGGCCCGGTAACCTGCCGCCGCCAACCGGTCGTCATCGGGGAACCATGAGCCAAGCCGCCAGCCGCATCGCCTTCGTCTCGTCCGACACCGCTGACGCCAAGACGGCGCTGGAAAGCCTGTCGGCGCGCTATGGCCAGTCCTCCATCGAGGAAGCCGGGATCGTCGTCGCCCTTGGCGGTGACGGCTTCCTGCTGCAGACCCTGCGCGACACGATGGGCACGGGCAAGAAGGTCTACGGCATGAACCGTGGCACCATCGGTTTCCTGATGAACGAGTATCGTTCCGGTGGCCTCACCGAGCGTCTCGCGGCCGCGGTCGCCGAGACGATCCGCCCGCTGGAGATGCTGGCCGTGACCTCGGGTGGCGAAACGGTTTCGGCGCTGGCGATCAACGAGGTGGCGCTTTGGCGCCAATCTTATCAGACGGCCAAGATCCGCATCACCGTCGACGAGCAGGTACGGCTCGAGGAACTGAGCTGCGACGGCGTGATGATCGCGACGCCGGCCGGGTCCACCGCCTACAATCTTTCCGCGCATGGACCGATCCTGCCGCTCGACGCCCCACTCTTGGCGCTGACCCCGGTCAGCCCGTTCCGCCCGCGCCGCTGGCGCGGCGCGCTGCTCTCCAACAAGGCGACCGTGCGCTTCGACATCCTCGAGCCGGAAAAGCGGCCGGTGAATGCCGCCGCCGACCATACTGAAGTCAAGGCAGTGACCTCGATCACGGTCAGGGAATCGCCGACCGCGACAGCAACGTTGCTGTTCGATCCCAATCATTCCTGGAACGAACGCATTCTCGCGGAGCAGTTCCGTTACTGAGCCGGCACAGCGACCGACACCTCGATTAAGCATCCCGATTAAGCTTACAACTTCACAATCGTGCCATTGCCGCCCGTTTCTGTTGACAAATCGTGGGCTTGCGCCTAATCGCAATACCAATCTTGCAGGCGCGTGGCGCTTGCCGCGACAGATGCCGTTGCGCTTCCCCGAACCAGCCAAAGACAACAACACTTGTCCTCAGACACCACGATCGCTCCAGAAGCGTTGACCTTTTCAGACCTCGGCCTGTCGCCGAAGGTCCTTTCCGCAGTCACCGATGCCGGCTACACCCAGCCGACGCCGATCCAGGCCGGCGCCATCCCGCACGCGCTTCTCGGCAAGGACGTGCTGGGTATTGCCCAGACCGGCACCGGCAAGACGGCATCCTTCGTGCTGCCAATGCTCACAAGGCTGGAAAAGGGCCGCGCCCGCGCCCGCATGCCGCGCACCCTCATTCTCGAGCCGACGCGCGAACTCGCTGCGCAGGTCGAGGAAAACTTCGTCAAATACGGCAAGAATCACAAGCTCAACATCGCGCTTTTGATCGGCGGTGTTTCGTTCGACGAACAGGACAAGAAGCTGGAGCGCGGCGCCGACGTGCTGATCGCGACGCCTGGCCGCCTGCTCGACCACCGCGAGCGCGGCAAGCTGTTGCTCAACGGCGTCGAGATCCTCGTCATCGACGAAGCGGACCGTATGCTCGACATGGGCTTCATCCCCGACATCGAGCGCATCTGCGAGATGATCCCGTTCACCAGGCAGACGCTGTTCTTCTCGGCGACGATGCCGCCGGAGATCACCAAGCTCACCGAAAAGTTCCTGCACGCGCCGGTGCGCGTCGAGGTCTCGAAAGCCGCGTCAGCGGCGACCAACATCATCCAGCGCCTGGTAAAATCCGGCCCCAAGCCCTGGGACAAGCGCGAAACCCTTCGCAATCTGATGAAGGCCGAGGACGCGGAGCTGAAGAACGCCATCATCTTCTGCAACCGCAAGGTCGAGGTGTCGGAGCTGTTCCGCTCGCTGCTGAAGTATGATTTCGATGCCGGCGCCCTGCATGGCGATATGGACCAGCGCGCGCGCATGCAGATGCTGGCCAATTTCCGCGACGGCAAGCTGCGCTATCTGGTCGCTTCCGACGTCGCGGCGCGTGGCCTCGACATCCCCGACGTCAGCCATGTCTTCAACTACGATGTGCCGATCCATGCCGAGGACTATGTCCACCGCATCGGCCGCACCGGCCGCGCCGGGCGCTCGGGCAAATCCTTCACCATCGCGACCAAGTCCGACACCAAATATATCGACGCCATCGAGCGGCTGATCGGCAACAAGATCGAGTGGCATGATGGCGACCTGTCGACAGTGGTCGCCAGCGAAGGCGAGGACGACGCTCCGCGCCGTGGCAAAGGCGCGCCACGCCGAGCCGGCCGCAAGGATGACGATCGCAAGGACAGGGGCGAGCGCAAACCACGCGAACGCCACGCCAAGCACAGCGAGGATGCGGCGCCGGCAACGGTACGCGAGGATCAGCCCGTGGTGGCTGAGGTCGAAGTCGCCGACATCGGCGAACGGCGCGCGCGCAAGGATGCGATCCGTTCGGAAAACACCGAGCGCAAATCATCCGATCGCAACGAACAGCGCGCACCGGAACGTGGTGACACCCGGCCGCAGCGTGACAGCAACCGCCCTGCCCGCCACCGCCAGGAAGACAACGACGCCACCGTCGGCTTCGGCGATGACATGCCGGCCTTCATGCGGATCGTCGCCAAGGTCTGATACCATAGAGCCGCGCGTCCCGAGGATGCGCAGCTTTCTTGGACGGGATGTGAGAGCTGGAGCCCGCTCCAGCATCAATCGGCGCCATGCCCGGCAACCGCAAAACAGGCTCGATCTGCCCTGTCGCTCCTGACATGGGGCGCTTCAATAGCCCCGTCGATGCTACAGGCTTTTGAGTTCCAGGCGGGATGCCAACAAATCCAGAAACGCGCGAACCTTGGCCGAAGATGACCGGCCTTCCTGCCACAAGGCATGGATCGGCACCAGCGCCGGCTCAAATTCCGTCAAAACCAGCTCGACGCGACCATCATCCACCAGATGTCTTATCTGCCAAAGAGGCGAGAATCCCAAACCCAGTCCGTGGATTGCGGCGGCATAGACCGAGGTCATCAGATTGGAGCGAAAAGCGCCCGCGACCTTCACGGTCCGGGATTTCCCGTCGATCTGAAACGTCCATTCGCCTGGACGCCCGTTGCCGGTTCTGATGATGCAACTGTGCTCACTCAGTTCGAAGGGATGGGTCGGCCGGCCGAACCGCGCAAAATAGGAAGGCGCGCCGAACACAACGCGCCGCAACGCCCCCAGGCGTTTGGCCTTCAAGTTGGAATCCGGCAAGTCGCCGATGCGTATCGCCAGATCGAGACCTTCGGCACCAAGATCGGAAAATCCATCGGAAAGTTGAAGATCGACCTCGACCCGGGGATATGTCCGCATGTATTCGGCGATGACGGTCATCAGGACGTTCGGGCCAAACAGAACTGGCGCCCCGACGCGCAGGATGCCTGATGGCTCCGATCGTTGATTGATCGCTTGAAGTCTTGCGTCGTTTATTTCGTCGACCGCGGGTTTGATCCGGTTGAAAAAGGCTGCCCCGGCTTCACTCGGTGTCGAGCGCCGCGTCGTTCTGTGGACCAGTTCGACGCCGACCGATTCCTCCAGCGCCGCCAGGGACCGGCTGACCGACTGCAGCGAGCGGTTCAGCCGGCGCGCGGCAGTCGTCAGACTTCCATGCTCGATGACCGCGATAAAGGCCTCGAAGTCGTCTATCCGGCTCATACACTCTCCCGATAATCGATATAATCTATCACAAGACCTGGCGATTGTAACGCCGATCGCGACATCGTACCTCCTTGCAAGTTGTCCCGCGAGGACAGGCTTGATGGAAGGGAGTTGTCATGCAAGCAGCCAATCCAACCGTACTGGTCGTTGGCGCCAGCGGTCGATTTGCCGGATTGGTCGTGCCCGAACTTGTGCGCCGCAATGCCACGGTTCGAGCGCTCGTCCATGATCCGGCGAACGCCGAGAAGGCCCGAATGCTGGGCGCATCCGAGGTCGCCACTGGCGATTTACGCAATCGCCGAAGCCTCGAAAGCGCCATCGAGGGCGTCGCCGGGGTCTTCCATATCGGACCGGCCTTTGCCCCCGATGAAGCCGCCATGGGGGTTGCCATGGTTGAGGCGGCGGCGCAGGCGGGCGTTCAAAAATTCGTCTTCTCGTCGGTGATTCAGCCGACCAATACGAAGCTGAAAAACCATGCCAGCAAGGTGCCTGTCGAGGACGCCCTCTACTCGACGACGATGGAATATACGATCCTGCACCCTGCCAATTTCATGCAGAATATCGCAGCCGCCTGGCCGTCCGTCGTCGAGCATGGTGTTTTCTCGGAACCGTTTCCAAAGACGGCGAAGGTGGCGCGTGTCGATTACCGCGATGTCGCTGAAGTGGCAGCGATCGCATTGACCGAAGCGCGACTGTCCTATGCGACGATCGAGCTATGCGCGGGTATGCATAGCCGGGAAGAGATCGCGTCAATAATGGGCGAGGAACTTGGCCGCCCGGTCTTTGCGGGCGAGCCGACATTTGCCGAGTGGGCCGCGAATGCCCGCCTCCCCTACAGCGACCTCCAGATGCAATTGCTGGCCAAGGTGTTTGGCCACTACGCCCACTGTGGCCTTGGCGGGAACAGCCTGACATTGCGCGCCGCCTTGGGCCGCGAACCGCGTTCGTTGCGCGGCTTCATCCGGAACCTGGCCCTGCAAACGGCGCATGCCACCTGATCGCGCTCAGCCGCGCATACGTCCACTTTCTGAACAGGAGATACTTGATGCGAGCGTCATCGGACAAGATTTTGAAATCGAGGAAACTGCCGCCCTCCTACAATGCGCTGGTCATGCCATTCGTTCTTTCCATCATGATGTCGTGCATTGTTTCGGCAGTGTCGACGCTGATCAATGCGGGCTGGACAACCGGCTTCGTGGCGACCTGGCCGTATGCATGGGGAGCATCATGGCTTGTGGCGTTTCCGAGTCTGCTGCTGGTGTTGCCGATCGTGCGCCGGATCGTTGCGGCAATTGTCGATCAGCCGACCTCGCGCTGACGGCGTCGCCGAGGTCCGATCTCCAGCCGCTTTCGAAGGCAAGCCGGCCATCCGGCTTGCCTTCTCGGTACAGCTGCCCGACCGGTTCATCGTTTCACGGAAACGCCGAACCGTTCTATCTCTTTTGTTTTGACGCAATTCCGGACGGAAACCGTTTCACGCTTTTCCTGGAATTGCCTAGCCTGGCTCGCCCGTTACATCGGCCCAGGCATCATCTTGGTCGGTTTCTCCAGCATCGGAAACTCGGCCTTGTTGCATTTCACCTTCGGGTTCGTCGGACTGAACATGCCGTTCGGATTGTCCACGAACCAGGCGTGAAGATCGTAGTGGACGAACTCCCTCGGGATGAGCGGATAGTGTCCCTCCATCGGGCCCATGAAGGTTTGGCCAAACAGCTTCGGCGGCGCTTTGACGTCCGGCGTCAGCGGCACCAGCCATTCCGCCCCGACCAGGCGCAGGCCTTTTTTCGTCGGTTCGTAGATCAGCACATTGGGGTGCATCGGATCGAGTTTTGGCCGACACTCGGGACGTTGACGAAATGGATCCCCATGGCGCCTTTCGGGTAATCCATCGTGCCCGGTATCTTTTCTCCGCTGAAGTAGACGCAGCCGACAGTCGACAGATAGAGGTCGCGGACGGCGGCGGTGTAGTCCTCATATTTGGCGAGCGACTTTTTCAAGGCATCGATGTCGGCCTTGTTGGCGTCCTCGGCCCGAGCCGTAGTGACGCCCAACCATGCGCCTAGGAGACCTGTTAAAGCGAGGACGCCGCAGCGCCCAAGGCTGGCTGTTCTTGTCATGCATTCCTCCCAGATTTCTGATCTGGCCGTGCAAGACCGAGGCGGGAAAAAATGCTGATCGCGCGGCCAGTAGTACCGCCTCATCCCCTCCGGAACAGCGACAATACTATTCCTTTCCACGGCTGCGGGAAACTAGTTATTTAGAACTAGCTAATACGCCGGCGCGCCAATCGGAAAGAGCGCCGACGTCCGCTTAAACAGAAACGGCCCCCACGTAGGGGCCGTTTCGCATTCGCTTGCCGAACAGATCAGGTGAGCGGTGACAGCTGGATCTCGACGCGGCGGTTCTGGGCACGACCCTCGGCCGTTGCGTTGGATGCGACTGGACGCGTCTTGCCGAAACCGGTGACGGCGAAGCGGCGCGGATCGACACCCTGGCCTGACAGGTAGTTGGCGACCGCCAGCGCGCGCCGCTGCGACAGATCGAAATTGTGCTGGTCGCCGCCGGTCGAATCGGTATGGCCGAAGACGTCGACCGTGGTCTGCTTGAACTTCTTCAGCACCAGCGCGACCGAATTCAGCACCTGGTAGAAGCCCGGCTTCACCGCATCCTGATCCGTGTTGAAGGTGATGTCCGACGGCATGTTGAGGATGATCTGGTCGCCGCTGCGGGTGACGCTGACACCGGTGCCCTCGAGTTGCCGACGCAGTTCGGCCTCGTTCTGGTCCATGGTGGCACCGATGGCGCCGCCGGCAAGCGCGCCGATGCCCGCGCCGATCAGCGCGTTGCGGCGGTCGTTGCCACCGGCAAGCAGGCCAAGGCTGGCACCCGCCAAGGCGCCAAGACCAGCACCGGCGGCGGTGTTGGAAATCTTCTGGTCGCCGGTATACGGATCGGTGGTGGTGCAGGCGCTCACGAGCAAAGCCGTCGCCACGACGACGAGCACGGTCTTCTTCATAGGATGGTCCCTCTCCAAGTCACGCCTTACGACGGCGCCAAATCAGCCCTTACCGCGACTTGTAACATGAAATGCGGCGAAAAACGGAACAGGAAAAGCGCTGACCACGGCTATTCCCAAGGACCAATTCCCCGGTAAAGTGCAGCATTGCCGCTGGATACGCTCCGGGGGCTACCAGAGATTCTTGCCGTCGATGACCACCACTTCGACCTTGTCGAAATCGAAATCATCGAACAGCCGCGAATTGACGCTGATCTTGGGATTGTCGAAATCCGGCTCGCCGGTCGACCAGTCCGGCGTTTCCGTGAAGGTGCCGCAGCCGCAGGTGGCGCAAAAAACCGTGCTTTACGGTTTTCGACCCCCACTGGTAGACAGAAACGTTCTCCGGCGGGCTGGTGAGCTTGAACTGCGACGGGAGGTAGTAGGCCCAGAGCGAGCCGCGTTTCGAGCAGAACGAACAGGTGCATTGCGTTACCGTCTGCGGCGCCTGCGAAACCTCGAATGTCGTCGCCTTGCAATGACAACTCGCCTTGATGGTCATCAACGAACCTCCTCCAGTCGCCAGCCCCTCGCGCGGCAAAGGCAGCATAAAGAGGCGCTCCTGACAACCGTCTGTCAGCAGACCCGCCAGACACGCTGGCGCGGCCCGAAAACGACGCGCAGTCTGAACCTTCTGGCAAAATCCAGGTCAGAAGGAGCCCAGAGCCCGTTCCATCCTGATGGAATCGGGATGGGCTCTATCCGTTCGTTTGAGCATGATCTCTGGACAAAACGGTTTTCCGTTTGTCCGAGAAAAACGGTTTTCCGTTTGTCCGAGAAAACCGGTTCCCACTTTTCGGGATCATGCTCCCCTTGTTTTGACGCAATTCCCCAGGGCAAGCGCTATGCGCTTTTCCCTGGAAAACCGTTTCACACTTTTCTGGAATTGCCCTAGAGCACGTCCCGCGATCAATGAATCGATTGTGATGTGACGTCGGGCTTCGCGGGTGATTCAACATCCACTTTGATGAGGTGGATGATGGGAAGAGCACTGAGCGACGATCTTCGATCGCGGGTCTTGAAGGCTTCGGACGCGGGCATGTCTGCCCGGCAGGCGGCGGCGCGGTTCGGCGTCGGCATATCGAGTGCAATCCGGTGGATCGCACGGGCGAAGATCGGCGAGCGGACGCCGCGGCCGCAAGGCCGTCGACGCGCGTCCAGCCTCGATGCGCATAAAGCCTTCATCGTGGGGTTGATCGATGAGCGCAAGGACATCACGCTGAACGAGATGGTAGAGCGGCTGGCGGTCGAGCGATCGGCTCGGATCAGTCGCAGCGCCTTAAGCGCCTGGCTTGGCCGGCACGGCTGGACGTTCAAAAAAAAGTCCGCACATGCACTGGAGCAGGATCGTCCCGACATCCTGAAGCGCCGTCGTGCGTGGTTCGACGGCCAACTCGATCTCGATCCGGCAAAGCTGGTGTTCATCGATGAAACTGGACTATCGACCAAGATGGCCCGGCTGCGGGGCCGTGCGCCATGCGGTGAGCGTTGCCGGGCGGGCGTGCCGCACGGCCATTGGAAAACCACCACCTTCACCGGCGCACTGCGGCTGACGGGCATGACCGCCCCGTTCGTCTATGACGGCGCCATGAACGGCAACGTATTCCTGGCCTATGTCGAGCAGGTGCTGGTCCCGACCCTGTCGGAGGGCGACATCGTCGTGATGGACAACCTTCCCGCCCACAAGGCCGCCGGCGTTCGCGATGCAATCGAGACGACCGGCGCGAGGCTCATGTTCCTGCCGCCCTACAGCCCCGACTTCAATCCGATCGAAAACGCCTTCTCAAAACTCAAGGCTCTTATGCGGGCCAAAGCCGAGAGGACAATCACAGCCCTGTGGACCGCCGTCGGATCGCTCGTCGACCTCTTCACCCCAGCCGAATGCCAGAACTACTTCAAGGCCGCAGGTTATGACCCAGATTAAACCGGACGTGCTCTAGTAGGACGAAGGCGGCACGAACAGGCAAATGGTCTTGCCTGCATCGAGCCCGGCTTCATGCGCGCACCAATGGAACTCGCCGTCGGGCGAATCCTTGATTCGTCTGTCGCTGTAGGCCAACACCTCCCCGGTGTCCTTGATGACATAGCCCTCCGGGCGCTCGCTGATCGAGGTCTGCGACACCTCGTGGCAATCGTAATTGGCGCAGCAGGCGAATGGATAGCTCCAGCCTTGCGGCTTCGCCGCGGTCGGCTTGGCGTCATGCGCCAACGCCGGCGGCGCCAGGACCATGATCGCAAAAGTTGCGCACAGAGGGAGGAGAAGCTGGCCAACCGATTGAACGGCGAAGGCCGATCTGGGACTGGCGGCAAACATGGGAACATTCCTTTCAAACGAGGTTCAAGCGTTTCGCTTGCCCGTTCCCGGAACGTGTCTTCCCAGCAGCCAGATCGTCAGCTTGCAGATATGCCGCGCCCGGCCATAAATGCTTTTTGTCTCCCCTCAATGCGGCGATGGTGAGCGCAAATGTGAGTCGGCGCAAGAAATTCAAGGCTTGGTTTTATGCACCTCGTTGCGCCAAAACCGGAGCCACTTTTGGGCGACATGCATTGGGCGGCCGGTCGACGCCTATTCGTCGACAGTTCCGGCAGCCACGACATGCTCTTCATATTGCGGCAGGTCGTCGGTGATGGTGAACCAGCCCGCCTTCGAGCCGACGAAAATGTGGGCGGTGGGGCGGATGCTCGGATCGTCGACAAGGGTTCCCATGGCGACATGGACAAAGCTTCCTTCGCGGACAAGCGAATAGAGCAACGAACCGCACAGCCCGCAATGCGCATCATGGCCGCTTTGGTCGCCGAAGATCAGAAGCTTGTCCTCGCCTTCGCTCAATGCAAGTTTTTCGCGCTCGATACCGGCGAACGGCTTGAAGGCCGAACCCGTGGTTCGTCGGCAATTGGAACAGTGGCAGTTGGCCGCGTAAACAAACTCATCCCTGACGGCGTATTGCACAGCGCCGCACAGGCATTTTCCGACAAGCTTGCGATCCATCGCTCAATCCAGGTCAATGTGAGGGTCCTGTCCTCCGGCCGTTGCGCACTTTAAGCGGCGCGCGTCAGTCCAGGTCCGCGACCGCTTCACCCGCACCGCCTTCGATGCGCTGCGACAACGAGGCTTCCATGAAATCGTCGAGATCGCCATCGAGCACGCTCGACGGGCTGGTGCTCTCGACGCCGGTGCGAAGATCCTTCACCAGCTGATAGGGCTGCAGCACATAGGAGCGTATCTGGTGACCCCAGCCGATATCGCTCTTCGACGCTTCGGTGGCGTTGGCAACGGCTTCGCGCTTCTTCAGCTCTTCCTCGTAGAGGCGCGAGCGCAGCATCTCCCAGGCCTTGGCCTTGTTCTTGTGCTGCGACCGTTCCGCCTGGCAGGCGACCGCGATGCCGGTGGCAA
This sequence comes from Mesorhizobium calcicola, assembly GCF_042682105.1. Taxonomy (NCBI): domain Bacteria; kingdom Pseudomonadati; phylum Pseudomonadota; class Alphaproteobacteria; order Hyphomicrobiales; family Phyllobacteriaceae; genus Mesorhizobium; species Mesorhizobium calcicola. The sequence goes on along the minus strand of NZ_JBHUGY010000015.1, from coordinate 47,374 downwards.
GGTGGGTGATGCGCACCGCCGAATCGGTGGTGTTGACGTGCTGGCCGCCCGAGCCGGACGAGCGATAGGTGTCGATGCGGACATCGGATTCGGAAACGTCGATCTCGATCGTGTCGTCGATGACCGGGTAGACCCAGATGCTGGCGAACGACGTATGCCGGCGCGCATTGCTGTCGTAGGGCGAAATGCGCACCAGGCGATGCACGCCCGATTCCGTCTTCAGCCAGCCATAGGCGTTGTGGCCCTTGATCAGCAGCGTGGCGGACTTGATGCCGGCTTCTTCGCCGTCATGTACTTCCAGCACTTCGACCTTGAAGCGGCGCCGCTCGGCCCAGCGCGTGTACATGCGCAAAAGCATCGAAGCCCAGTCCTGGCTTTCGGTGCCGCCGGCGCCGGCATGGACTTCGAGATAGGTGTCGTTGGCGTCGGCTTCGCCTGACAGCAGCGTCTCGACCTGGCGTGCCTTCGCTTCGCCCTGCATGGAACGGAGCGCGGCTTCCGCCTCGGCGATGACGCCCTCGTCGCCTTCTTCCTCACCGAGTTCGATCAGCCCGATATTGTCTTCCAGCGCCTGCGTCAGGCCTTTCACCGAGGCGATGCCTTCCTCGATGCCCTGGCGTTCGCGCATCAGCTTCTGCGCTTCCAGCGGTTCGTTCCAGAGGCTGGCATCCTCGGCGCGCACATTGAGGTATTCAAGCCGCTTTATGGCCTGATCCCAGTCAAAGATGCCTCCTCAGCAGGGTAATCGCCTGCCTGATCTCGTCGACAATATTCTGCGTTTCCGCGCGCATGGCTGGCTGTTCTGTCCTGTTTTGTGAAATCGGTCGGCGCGATACATAGGGAGGCTGCCGCCGGCTGTAAAGCAAAATGGGCTGGCGCAAGGCCAGCCCATCCGCCCACGAAAATCGTCAGTAGAGGCCGCCGCCGCCGGACTGGATGGCCTGGTTGGCCTGCGGCGACAGCGCACCGCCGGTGGCATTGGAGCCGTCGGCGCCCATGCCGATCACCCAATAGCTGTCGGCGGGACCGGTGCCCGGCTTGAAGGCTTCGATGATGGTGCCGGGGTCACCCGAGGCGGCACGCATGCCGGTCTTGCGATTGATGGCGACCAGACTCATGCCTTCCGGCACCTTGAAGTCGACATTGGGCGTGCCATCCAGCGCCACCCGCATGAAGTCCTTGAAGATAGGTGCCGCGAGACCACCACCGGTGGCGCCATGGCCAAGGCCGCGCGGCGTGTCGTAGCCCATATAGAGACCGACGACGAGGTTGGGCGTGTAACCGATGAACCAGGCGTCCTTTTCGTCGTTCGTCGTTCCGGTCTTGCCGGCGATATGGCGGCCGAGTTCGCCGATGGTGGCGCCGGTGCCGCGCTGCACGACGCCTTCCATCATCGAGGTGATCTGATAGGCGGTCATCGGATCGAGCACCTGCTCGGAATTGTCGACCAGTTCCGGCTCAGGCTGGTTCTGCCATTCGGGCGCATTGCAGCCCTGGCAGCCGCGTTCGTCCTGCTTGAACACCGTCTTGCCGTAGCGGTCCTGGATGCGGTCGATGAGCGACGGTTTGATCGACTTGCCGCCATTGGCCATGATCGAATACGCCGACACCATGCGCATCACGGTCGTTTCGCCGGAGCCCAGCGCCATCGGCAGATATGGCGCCAGATGGTCGTAGACACCAAAGCGCTCGGCATATTCGACGACCAGCTTCATGCCCATGTCATTGGCAAGCCGGACCGTCATCAGGTTGCGCGACTTCTCGATGCCGGAGCGCAATGTCGCCGGGCCCGCCACCGTGCCGTCGTAGTTCTTCGGCGTCCAGGTCGTGTTGCCGCTCTGGATGGTGATCGGCCCGTCCATGATCACCGAGGCCGGCGTATAGCCATTGTCGAGCGCGGCCGAATAGACGATCGGCTTGAACGAGGACCCGGGCTGGCGCATGGCTTGCGTCGCGCGGTTGAATTCGGACTGCGCGTAGGAGAAGCCGCCGACCATGGCCAGCACGCGGCCGGTATGCGGATCCATGGCGATCAGGCCGCCCTCGACCTCTGGAACCTGGCGCAGGCTGTAGGCGCCGTCGGCGCCATCGTTCTTCTGCACAAAGATGACGTCGCCCGGCTTCAACACGTCCGCCGGCGACTTGGCCTTGACGGTCTTGCCGTCGACCACATGGCGCATGGCGAAACCCATGTCCTCCTTGCTGACGGTACCTTCGACGCGTTCCTTGACGATCTCGCCCGACGCCTGGCGCGCGGGCTGCAAGCCGATCGACAGGCCGGTCTCAGAACTGTCGAGCACGACGGCGAGCGACCATTCGGGGACATCCTCCAGCCCCTTGACGTTGCCCAGCGGCACGCCCCAGTCGCCGGACATGTCGATTGATGTCACCGGCCCGCGATAACCGCGCAGCGTATCGTATTTCAACAACCCATTCTGCATCGCCTTGCGGGCGATGAGCTGAACCTTCGGATCAAGCGTCGTGCGGACGGAAAGGCCGCCTTCGTAAAGCGCATTCTCGCCGTAACGGGCGATGATCTGGCGGCGCACCTCCTCGGTGAAGTACTCGCCGGCGAAAAGATAGGTGCCGTTGCGGCGCGGCGTCACGCCCAGCGGCTCGACCTTGGCCTTGGCGCCTTCCTCGCGTGTCACATAGCCATTCTCGACCATCTGGTCGATGACCCAGTTGCGGCGCTCCAGCGCGCGATCGGCATGCTTGAAGGGATGGTAGTTGTTCGGTCCCTTCGGCAGCGAAGCCAGATAGGCGGCCTCGGCCACGGTCAGCTCGTTGACCGACTTGTCGAAATAGGTCAGCGCCGCACCGGCGACGCCATAGGCGCCGAAGCCGAAGAAGATTTCGTTGAGGTAGAGCTCGAGAATACGATCCTTGGGATAGGCCTGCTCGATGCGGAAGGCGAGGATCATCTCCTTGATCTTGCGCTCATAGGTCTGGTCCGAGGACAACAGGAAGTTCTTCGCCACCTGCTGGGTGATCGTCGAGGCGCCGACCTGGCGCTTGCCCGAGCCAAAATTCTGCAGGTTGACGATGATGGCGCGGCCAAGGCCGGTCACGTCGATGCCGGGGTGGTTGTAGAAGTTCTTGTCTTCCGCGGACAGGAAGGCCGCCTTGACGCGATCCGGTATGGCCTGGATCGGCAGGTAGAGGCGCCGCTCACGGGCATATTCGGCCATCAGCGCGCCGTCCGACGCATGGATGCGGGTGGTCACCGGCGGCTCGTATTTGGCCAGCACCTCGTAGTCGGGCAGATCCTTCGACAAATGGCCGATGTAGATCGCAACGCCCGCCGCGACCAGAAGGGCCAGCGTCGTGCCGATGCCGAAAAAATAGCCAATGAGACGAATCATACCCGCTCCAGTCCTTGGTTCGGGAATTCCCTAAACGAAGCCGCCTTCCACGCAAGCTTTCGAGCCGGTCCCAATCCGTAATCGAAAACCCATGTCGCCACCATGTGGACAAAATACGGCAATGCCTGAATTCGTGAGCGCAAGCCGGAAATAAAGGCACCGGCTGTTGTCGTCGCGCAACGCTGCCTCCGGTTGTGGGCGACGCCGAGCATGTCAGCCTCCGGTTCCGGCCCCGGCCTTGGCTGAAACGAAAAGCGCGACGGCATTGGTTATGCTTTGAGCCGCCTTGCCGCGCCAGTCGGCGTTGAGCAGCTGCGCCTCGTCCTTGGCATTCGACAGATAACCGAGCTCGACCAGCACGGACGGAACGTCCGGTGCTTTCAGCACCTTGAACCCCGCCGAGCGCTGCGGATTGTTGATGAGGCCGACGCTGGTCGACAGCTGGCCGACCAGCGTGTGCGCGAAACTCATCGAGAAATTATGCGTTTCGCGGCGGATCAGGTCGATAAGGATGTCGGTTACTTCCTTGTTATCGTTCTTGATTTCCATGCCGGCGAACTGGTCGGAGAGATTTTCGCGGTCGGCAAGCGCTTGCGCCTCGGGATCCGAAGCCTTGTCGGAAACGGTGTAGACGGTGGCGCCGCGAATGCCCTTGACGCTGATTGTGTCGGCGTGGATGGAAATGAGCAGATCGGCCTCGTGCTGCCGGGCAATGCGCACGCGATCATCCAAACGCAGGAACTCGTCGGTATCGCGCGTCATGAACACATCGTAGTTGCCGACGGCCGCGAGCTTGTCGCGCAGTTCGGTGGCGAAGGCGAGCGTGACGTTTTTTTCGATGGTGCCGTTCAGGCCCTCGGCGCCGCCGTCGACGCCGCCATGGCCGGGATCGATGACGACGGTGAAGCGATGGCCCGGATTGGAAACCGGTCCGGTGCCGACCCGCCCTCCCTTGTCGGTCGAAACCGTCGATCCGGTGGTCAGCGCCTGATTGGCAAGTGCCGCGTCGAACTCGCGTTCGGAGGCCGCCGACATGTCGATGGCAATGCGGTAGCCGGTTCCGTCCTCGTTCTTGAGCACATCGAGCTTGTCGACGGCGAACGGTCCCTTGCCGGTCAGGACCAGCCGCGAAACGCCGTCGCCGAGCTCGCCCAGGCGCACGCCCCTGACCAGGCCGCGCGCTTTCAAGTCCTTGGCGTCAATGGCGAATCTCGTATTCGCAAGATCGATGACAAGACGATTGGGGCCACGCAGCAGGAACCATTTGACATCAGGTTCGCGGTCGAAATCGATGACGATGCGCATCTTGGCGGCATCGCCCGCCATCTTGTAGCCTTTTGCCACCAGCGGTGCGTCAGCGGCATTGGCCAGGGAAGAAAAGGCACAAGGGATCGCCAGCAGCAGCAAGAGGCAGAAGGCGCCGAGAACCTGGCCGCCAACACGACATCCCTTGTCTGTGAAGTCTGCCAGTCCCATCTCTCTTCCCAGTCGCTCCCGGTTTGGCGCCAGGCGCCGTCGTGTCGTCGAAGTGCCGTCTAGGCCGCGAACTCGATTAACGATTGGTATCCAGAGAAGGTTAACCAAGCCTTTTCATGCAAGGGTCGGAACCTGTCCTTACGTTACGGAACTGCTTTTTGCCGGCATCGGAAATCGGGGTTGCCTTCCACCCCGCCAAATCATAAAAGCGATGGTGGATCACTGCAATCCTGGAACCGCCCTCCTCCGCAGCTTCCTGCTACAGGGTCAGACGAAAGGCGGCTCCTTTCGCTTCACGCGAAAAGGCTTCAGGTGATCGCGACGAATTTCGCAGGTGTGCGCCCGTGGCGGGGGAATCGCCTGCGTGAGGAAAACGGCCGGGTTTGTCCCCGCGCCGGCTCTGTATGAGCAAACAAGCTGGTCCGGTTCGTCCGGGCTTTGGTTCAAAAGGTTCTGCTGGTGACGATGGCTTCAAGCGCAATCATGGAAAGGTCCGCATCAAACCGCGCCATTATGGCTGCGGGCGGCACCGCCATGGCGCTCAAGCGGCGGCCGGCGGACGATCAAGTATCCGGCACCCACACTCCAGACACGCAGCAGCGGGCCTTGCCTCGCAAGCTGCGGCTGACGGCTGCCGGGGGGAAACGAAATAATGCCCAACAAAATGCTGATAGACGCCTCCCACCCGGAGGAAACACGCGTTGTCGTCGTTCGCGGTAACCGTATTGAAGAATTCGACTTTGAATCCCAGGACAAGAAGCAGCTCAAAGGAAACATCTACCTCGCCCGCGTAACGCGTGTCGAACCCTCCCTGCAGGCAGCCTTTGTCGAATATGGCGGCAACCGTCACGGTTTCCTCGCCTTCAGTGAAATACACCCCGACTATTACCAGATTCCGGTCGCCGACCGTCAGGCACTGCTGCGCGCGGAAGCGCAGGAGGCAGAAGACGAGGAGGACGAGGACGGCGACGGCGAGGATCGCCAGAGCCGCGATCGTGGGCGGCGCGGACGCCGGCGCGGCGGCAAGAGCCGCGACCGCGGCGAGCACAGGCGCGATGCAGGCCCGGCCGGCGAGAGCGAAGGCTCCGGCGAGCCAAGCGAAGGCAGCGACAATGGCGGCGATGTCGTTGTCGAGGAGATCTCTCACACTTCCGAGATCATCGAACACGCGGCCGATACGTCCGAACATGTCGATACGTCCAGGCATGTTGATGCGTCCGAACATGCCGATGCGTCCGGGCATGACGAAGGTTCTGCCGAGCAGGACGAAACCGAAACCCGCGACGGCGGCCCGACGTCGATCGCCGCCTCGGTTGAAGCCGATGTGATTTCCGAAGCCGTCCCGCAAGCGGAAGGCAGCGAAGCAACGTCGAGCGACAATGATCGCGGCATGCTCGAGGAAGTCCAGTCCTCGCATCCGGACGACCACGAGGTCGAATCGGTCGGCGCCGAGGATGCGCTGGAAGAGGTGCGCAACCGCCGCAAGCCGGTGCGCCGCCAGTACAAGATCCAGGAAGTGATCAAGCGCCGGCAGATCCTGCTGGTGCAGGTCGTCAAGGAAGAGCGCGGCAACAAGGGTGCCGCTCTCACCACCTATCTGTCGCTTGCCGGCCGCTATTCGGTGCTGATGCCGAACACGGCGCGCGGCGGCGGCATTTCGCGCAAGATCACCAGCGCGGTCGACCGCAAGCGCCTCAAGGAGGTGGTTGCCGATCTCGAAGTGCCGCAGGGCATGGGCGTCATCCTGCGCACCGCCGGCGAGAGCCGCACCAAGGCAGAGATCAAGCGCGACTACGAATATCTGATGCGGCTTTGGGAAAATGTCCGCAGTCTCACCTTGCAGTCGACGGCCCCTGCCCTGGTCTATGAGGAAGGCAGCCTGATCAAGCGTTCGGTGCGCGACCTCTACAACAAGGACATCGACGAGATTCTTGTCTCCGGCGAGGAAGGCTACCGCGAGGCCAAGGACTTCATGCGCATGCTGATGCCGAGCCACGCCAAGGTGGTTCAGCCGTTCCGCGACACGACGCCGATCTTCGTGCGCAATGGCATCGAGGCGCAGCTCGACCGCATGCTGCAGCCGCAAGTGACGCTGAAGAGCGGCGGCTACATCATCATCAACCAGACCGAGGCGCTGGTCGCCATCGACGTCAATTCGGGCCGCTCCACCAAGGAGCACTCGATCGAGGACACCGCGCTCCACACCAACCTGGAAGCGGCCGAGGAAGTCGCCCGCCAGCTCAGGCTGCGCGATCTTGCCGGCCTGATCGTCATCGACTTCATCGACATGGAGGAGAACCGCAACAACCGCTCCGTCGAGAAGCGGCTGAAGGATCACCTCAAGAACGACCGTGCGCGCATCCAGGTCGGTCGCATCTCGCATTTCGGCCTGATGGAGATGTCGCGCCAGCGCATCCGCGCCAGCGTGCTGGAATCGACCATGAAGCCCTGCTCGCATTGCGGCGGCACCGGCCATGTGCGCTCCGATTCGTCGGTCGCGCTAATGGTGGTGCGAGCGATCGAGGAATTCCTGCTCAAGGATTCGCGCAGCCACATCACGGTACGGACGCCGGCGGCGACCGCACTCTACGTGCTCAACCACAAGCGCGGCACGCTGGTGGAACTCGAAAGCCGCTTCGGGCTGACCATCACCGTCGAGCCCGACGATTCGGTCGGGGCGCAGCACTATGCGATCTTCCGCGGCGCGCTGGCTGAAAAGCCGGAAGGCTTTGTCGAGGCGCGCAGCTTCCCTGCCTATGTCGAGCCGGAAGAGCCCGAGGAGGACGAGATTGTCGTCGTCGAGGAGGACGACGAGGCACCGGTGCAGGCCGAGCAGCCTCGCCAGCAGCCGCAGCAGCCGCGGCCTGCCGCCGGTGGCGAAGACGGCGAAGGCCGCGACCGCAAGCGCCGCAAGCGCCGGCGGCGTCGCGGCGGCAAGGATCGCGACCGCGAACATGGCGCGCCCGCGGACGGGTCTTCGGTCTCCGCACCGGCCGATGAGTTCTCCGACTCGGCAGCCAGCGATAGCGACGCGGAGGCGGATGACGACGCCGCTGTTGGTGTTGCCGAAAGCTCTGAAACGGCTGAGGCTTCCGACGACGGCCAGGGCAAGAAGCGCCGGCGCGGCAAGCGCGGCGGCAAGCGCAATCGCCGCGAAGACGGTGAAGCCGAGGCCGAAGCAAGCGCGGGCGAAACGACCGAGTCCGCCGAAGCTGACGCTTCCGAAAGCGAGCCTGTGTCGATCGAGCCGATAGTTGCCGCACCGGCCGAAGCGCCAGTGGCGCTTGCGCCGGCCAATGACGACGCGCCGAGCACCGAAAAGCCGAAGAAGCCCCGTCGTGCCGCCAAGCCGAAGAAGGCCGCGGCCGAGGTCGTCGCCGAGGAGCCGGCTGCCGAGGCGGAAGCACCAGTCGAGACGCCGGTCACCGCGTCCGACGAGGCAGCGGCAGCGAGGGTCGAGGAAACACCGAAGGCCCGCCCGTCACGGCGCAAGCCGGCGGCAGTGGATGCGCCGGTCGTGCCTGTGGTGTCTTCGACCGTTGCGGAAGAACCGGCGGCCAAGACCGAAGACAAGCCGAAGCGCGCAGGCTGGTGGCAGCGGAAGGGCTTTTTCTAAGCTTTTCAGTTGCTTGAATTGATTTTTTGATAAAAGATCCCGCGCCGATCGAAAGACGGCGCGGGATTTTTCATATCTGGCGACGGGTCATCTCTGACACGAAACCGAAGTGCCAGCTGACCTTTACACGACGACGAAATCCGCATTTGTCAGCGCGAGGTTTGCGGCCAGCGTGGCGAAATGGGTGGAGCCGCCCGCCGCACTGCCGTTACTATCATAGTAGAGCCATCCGGTGTCGGTCTCGTAGATGATGTGATCGCTGCCGTCGCCGGCAAGCCCAGTGGTGTTCTTGATGAACTGGTCGACAGTCAGCGTGCCGTTGCCGCCAAGCGCGGCAAAGATTGCATTGTCAACCTTGATGGTATCATCGGCAACCGAGAAGTCGGTGATGCGGTCGACATTGGTCGAGGCATTGAGCGCGGTGGTGAAGACGAAGGTGTCCTGGCCGGTGCTGCCGCTCAGCGTGTCGTTGCCGCCAAGCCCGTTGATGACGTTGTTGCCCAAATTTCCGGTGATGGTGTTGGCGATCGAATTGCCGGTGCCGTTGATGGATGCGGCGCCTGTCAATGTCAGGTTCTCCAGCTCCTGGCCGGAAAGATTGAAGCTAACAGAGGCCCGCACATTGTCGGCGCCCTGGCCAATGGTATCGATCACGTGGTCGCCGGCATTGTCGACATAGTAGGTGTCGTTGCCGAGACCGCCCTGCATGGTGTCGGCGCCGCCAAGGCCGTCGATGATGTTGTTGCCGCTGTTGCCGGTGATGGTGTTGGCGATCGAGTTGCCGGTGCCGTTGATATGCGCAGCACCTGTCAGTGTCAGGCTCTCCAACTCCTGACCGGTGAGATTGAAGGAGACGGAACTGAAGACGCGGTCGGTGCCCTGGCCGAGCACGTCCATGACATGATCGCCGATATTGTCGACATAGTAGGTGTCGTTGCCGAGACCGCCTTGCATGGTGTCGGCGCCGCCAAGGCCATCGATGATGTTGTTGCCGCTGTTGCCGGTAATGATGTTGGCGATCGAGTTGCCGATGCCGTTGATGGACGCCGCTCCTGTCAATGTCAGGTTCTCCAGTTCCTGGCCTGAGAGATTGAAGGAGACGGAACTGAAGACGCTGTCTGTGCCCTGGCCAGTCACGTCGATCACATGGTCGCCGGCATTGTCGACATAGTAGGTGTCGTTGCCGATGCCGCCTTGCATGGTGTCGGCACCTTCCTTGCCGTCCAGCGTATCGTCGCCGCCAAGGCCGGTCAGGGTGTTGACGCCTGAATTGCCGGTGAGGACGTTGGCAATCGAGTTGCCGGCGCAGTTGATGGACGCCGCGCCCGTCAGTGTCAGGTTCTCCAGCTCCTGACCGGAGAGACTGAAGGAGACGGAACTGAAGACGCTGTCGGTGCCCTGGCCAGTCACGTCTATGACATGGTCGCCGGCATTGTCGACATAGTAGGTGTCATCGCCGAGGCCGCCTTGCATGGTGTCGGCGCCGCCCTTGCCGTCCAGCGTGTCATTGCCGCCAAGGCCCATCAGCGTGTTGATACCCGAATTGCCTGACATGGTATTCGCAATCGAGTTGCCGGTGCCGTTGATATCAGCCGAGCCCGTCAGCGTCAGATTTTCCAGTTCCTGACCGGATAGATTGAAGGAGATGGAGCTGTTGACCGTATCGGTGCCCTGGCCAAGGGTCTCAATGACATGGTCACCGGCATTGTCGACATAGTAGGTGTCGTTGCCGATGCCGCCGCTCATCGTATCGGCGCCGGCGCCACCGTTGAGGATGTCGTTGCCCGCATCGCCGTTGATCGTATCATTGCCGCCAAGACCCGACAGCGTGTCGTTGCCGTCGCCGCCATTGATGTGGTCAGCGAAGACATTGCTGCCTTGCCAGATGTCATCCGCGGCGGTGCCGACAAAGACGTTCGGATCGAGGATCTGGGCTCGGATGCTGCCATAGAAATCCCAGGTGATCACGAAGCGGCCATCGGCCAGCGCCGTGATCGCCGGAGGGCCCCCATAGCCCGTTACTGTCGAGTTGACGATAAAGTCGTTGCCGGCCACACTGCCGTCGGCGTTGTACAGGCGGGCGCGGATGCAGCCGTGGTCGCCTGGGTCAAGGGAATCCCAGGTGGCAACGAATCGGCCATCGGCCAGCCCCGTGATCGCGGGACTGGCCTGATCGCTAAATGTCGCCGAATTGACGATGAAGTCGTTACCGGCCGCACTGCCGTCGGCGTTGTAGATTCTGGCGCGGATGCAGCCGGCGGATCCGTCGGTGCCGTCATAGGACTGCCAGCTGACCACGAAGCGGCCATCGGCCAGCCCCGTGATCGCGGAGTTAAACCGATCGTATGCCCCTGTCGTCGAATTGACGATGAAGTCGTTGCCGGCCGCGCTGCCGTCGGCGTTGTAGATTCGGGCGCAGATGCTGTAGTTCTCGCCGTCGGTGGTCGACTGCCAGGTGGCCACGAAGCGGCCATCGGCCAGAGTCGTGATCGCCGGGCTATCCTGATAGGCCCCTGTCGTCGAATTGACGATGAAGTCATTGCCGGCAGCTGAACCGTCGGCATTGTAGACGCGGCCGCGGATGCAAACGCTGGATCCGTTGACGGTGTTGTAGGACTGCCAGGTGGCCACGAAGCGACCATCGGCCAGCGCCGTGATCGCGGGGTTAACCTGATCGAATGCTGTCGCCGAATTGACGATGAAGTCGCTGCCGGCCGCTGAACCGTCGGCATTGTAAACCCGGCCGCGGATGCAGGTGCCATCGCCGTCGCCAAAGTCATCGGAACACCATGTGGCCACGAAGCGGCCATCAGCCAGCCCTGTGATCGCGGGGCTAGACTGATCGAATGCTGTCGTCGAGTTGACGACGAAGTCGTTGCCGGACGCTGAACCGTCAGCATTGTAGATGCGGGCGCGGATGCAGGTGCCGATGGTGTCGCCGTCATCATAGGAATGCCAGATGTCGACGAAGCGGCCATCGGCCAGCGTCGTGATCGCAGGGTAATACTGATAGGTCGGTGCTGTCGAATTGACGATGACTTCCTGTCCGATGCGTCCGATGGGCATGACTCGTTCTCTTTCGCAGCAGGCAGGGTTTAAGACAAAAGACTGCGTCAGGAGACCCGTCTTGGTCAAGGACTGGTGGTACCAATTTGCAGTCGTTCCCTACGCGTTACTGTAGTTATGGCAACTTTGTAACTTTGTCGGCGGGGCGTGGGGGATTTATTAGTAAAGCTGCATGTTTCCGTGAAACGATCAACAGCTCTACGGTGCGAAGATCGACCAGTTCATCATCCTGGCCAGCTTTTCCAGCGCGATCGATCCCAGCTTGGAGTTGCCGTTGGCGTTGAGGCCAGGCGACCAGACGGCAAGCGACGCGACGCCCGGCACGATGCCCAATATGCCGCCGCCGACGCCGCTCTTGCCGGGGATGCCGACGCGGAAGGCGAAGTCGCCGGAGCCGTCATAATGGCCGCAGGTCAGCATCATGGCGCCGATGCGGCGCGCACGTTCGGCCGACACCACGCTATGTCCGGTCGCCGGATTCTTGCCGCCATTGGCAAGGAAGCGGCCGGCGAGCGCCAATTGCCGGCAGCTCATGGCGATGGCGCAATGGTGGAAGTAGACGCCCAGCGCCAGCTCCGGCGCATGATGGAGATTACCAAAGGATTTCATGTAGTTGGCAAGGGCGAAGTTGCGATAGCCGGTGGCCCGCTCGGACGCCGCGACCTCGCGGTCGATGATGATGGTCTCGTCATCGGCGAGAAACTGGATGAAGCGCAGAATCTCGCCGATCGCCTCGCGCGGCTGGTGGCCGGCAAGCAGGATGTCGGAAATGACGATGGCGCCGGCATTAATGAACGGATTGCGCGGAATGCCGTTCTCATGCTCGAGCTGCACGATCGAGTTGAACGGATTGCCCGACGGCTCACGTCCGACCCGCTGCCACAACGCGTCGCCGACATTGCCGAGCGCCAGCGTCAGGGTGAACACTTTCGAGATGCTCTGGATCGAAAACGCCTGATCGGCGTCACCCGCCATCAGCACGCGGCCATCATTGGTGACGGCGGCGATGCCGAACTTCTTTGGGTCGACCTTGCCCAACTGCGGAATGTAGGTGGCGACGTCACCACGATCGGTGCGTGTGGCCATTTCGGCTGCGACTTCGGCCAGCGCCTGTTCGAGTTCCGGCATGGGTGCTACCTCAACCAGCGTTCAATGCGCGCCATCGCCTCGACCATGTCGTCGTGGCTGCCGGCATAGGAAAAACGCATGGTGCGGTGCCCCGCCTGGGTATCGAAGTCGCGGCCGGGCGTCGCCGCGACATGCGCCTGCGCCAGCATCTTTCGCGCGAAGGCCATGCTGTCATTGCTATGCCTGGTGACATCGCAAAAGGCATAGAAGGCGCCATCCATGGGTGCCGCCAGCGGAAAGCCGAGTTCAGGCAGGCGTTTCATCAACAGCTCGCGATTCCAGGCGTAGCGGCCTTTCACCGCTTCCAGCTCCTCAGTCGCCTTGAACGCCTCGATCGCGGCGATCTGCGACAGTTCCGGCGGCGAGATGTAGAGGCTTTGGGCGACGCGCTCGACCGGCCTCACCAGCTCTTGCGGCAACACCATCCAGCCGATGCGCCAGCCGGTCATGCAGTAGTATTTCGAGAACGAGTTGATCACCGTCACGTCGCCGCCATAGGCAAGCGCCGTGGTGTCGGGAGCGGCATAGGCCAGCCGGTGGTAGATCTCGTCGGAGATCACGGCGATGCCGAGCTCCTGTGCCGTTCTCACCAGGGCCGCCAGCTCGTCGGCCGGTATGACCGCGCCGGTCGGATTGGCCGGACTTGCGAACAGGACGCCTTTCAGCGGCTTTTCGCGATGCGCGGTTTCCAGATGACCGGCATGCAGGTAGGCGTCGCCGCCGAGCTCTATCTCGACCACGTCGATGCCGAGCGCGGCCATGATGTTGCGATAAGCGGGATAACCGGGTGCCGCGATAGCGACACGGTCGCCTCGGTCGAACATCGCCAGGAAGGCGAGATTGAAGGCGGCCGACGATCCGGTGGTCACCGCAATCCGGCCGGGTGGAATGTCGAGGCCATAGTGATCGGCGTAGTGTTCGGCGATCGCCTTGCGCAAGGCCGCGAGGCCGAGCGCGTCGGTGTAGCCGATGCGCCCGTCCTGCAAGGCCTTGGCCGCTGCCGCGCGAACCCCGATCGGCGCCGGGTCGGAGGGCTGGCCGACGGCCATGGAAACAACCGGCACGCCCTCGGCCTTCAGCCGGTTTGCCTCTGCCAGAATGTCCATGGCGTGGAAAGGCTCGACATTGCCACGACGTGAGAGCGAAACGACCATTTAACCAGTATTCCCGATGGTTGAGCGCGCCATGCTGTGGCGCATGCGCCGCACAAATGCCCGATTGATGTGAGGATCACAAGTTGAGGAAGTTTCCGGCGCCGACTTTTCATCTTTCACCCGCTCGTCTACCAGTGGACACATCATGTTGAACCGATCCAGATCGACGATTGCCCAGGCAGCGCGCGTCTTCGCGACGCTTTCGCTTGGCGTCGCCGTCGCGGTGACGAGTTCGGTCAGCGCCTTCGCCCAGAACGTGCCAGTGATACGCGACGCCGAGATCGAGGCGCTGGTGCGCGATTACGCGCGGCCGATCTTCAAAGCGGCGGGGCTGGCGAACGATGGCATCGACATCGTGCTGGTCAACGACCAGAGTTTCAACGCCTTCGTCACCGGGCGCCGGCTGTTCATCAACACCGGCGCGCTGACGACGGCCGAAACGCCCAACGAGATCATCGGCGTCATTGCCCACGAAGCCGGTCATATCGCCGGCGGTCACCAGCAGAAACTGCGCGACCAGCTCGAACGCGCCAAAACGATGGCCGTTATCGCGACATTGTTGGGCGCCGGCGCTATCGTCGCCGGCGCCACCACCAACAGCCGCGGCCTCGCCAGCGCCGGCATGGGCGTGGCGACTGGCGGCGGCGAGATGGCGCAGCGCAGCATCCTCGCCTATCAGCGCACCGAGGAGATGACCGCCGACCGCTCGGCGATCACCTACCTCAACGCCACCGGCCAGTCCGGCATGGGCATGCTGAAGACGTTCCACCGTTTCCAGACGGCACTGTCGCTATCGGGCGCGCAGGTCGATCCCTACCGGATCAGCCATCCGATGCCGCAGGAGCGCATCGCCAATCTCGAAGTGCTGGTGAAACAGAGCCCCAATGTCGACAAGGTCGACCCGCCGGCGCTGCAGCAGCGGCATGACATGATGCGCATGAAGATCGCCGTCTACATGGACGGCCAGGCGGCGGCATCGCGGCTGATGCGCAAGATGCCTGGCAGTCTCGCCGCTCAATATGGCGATGCCCAGTCGACCTATCTGTTCGGCAACATCGCCACCGCGCTCGCCAAGACCAATGCACTGATCAAGGCGCAGCCGAAGAACGCTTATTTCCAGGAACTGCGCGGCGACATCCTGATGAAGGCGAACAAGCCCAAGGAGGCCGCGGATGCCTATGCCAAGGCGGTCAGCCTCGACCCGGCCCGATCCGGCTTGCTGCCTGTCTCCCTTGGCCAGGCGCTGATGGCCGTCGGTACGCCGGAATCGCTGAAGAAAGCCGTCGTGCAGATCAACAATGGCCTCGGGCGCGACAAGGAAAATTCCGCCGGGTATCGCTATCTGGCGCAGGCCTATGGCGAGTTGGGTGACATACCGGGCGCCGAACTTGCCACCGCCGAAGGTCATTTCTATTCCGGCAACTACAAGGATGCTAAGATTTTCGCCATGCGGGCGCAGCAACAGATGAAGCGCGGCGAGCCACGTTGGCTTCGCGCTCAGGACATCATAAACTACGCGCCATCAACCAAGATCAAGTGAACCTTCCGGCCGCGCGCTGCGACACAGCCAGACGAACCGGCCGGAAAACAGGTAAAAAGGAACAGGAACGATGAAAAAGGCACTGCTGCTGGGCACAACGGGGGTTGCGGTCGCCCTGGCCATGCTGGCTTTCGGATTCGTGGCCGGAAACCCACAGATTGCCAAAGCCGGCACGGCACAGCCGGTCCAGACCGCGGCCGACACCAAGATCGACCGCACCGAGGTCGAAGGCATTATCCGTGACTATCTGCTGAAGAACCCGGAAGTCCTTCTGGAGGTTCAGGACGCGCTCGAAGCCAAGCAGAAGGAAGAGCAGCGCATCGCCCATCTCGGCGTCATCAAGAACGCCAAGGACCAGATCTTCAACTCCGCCTTCGACGGCGTCGTCGGCAACCCGAACGGCAAGGTCACCATCGTCGAGTTCTACGACTACAATTGCGGCTTCTGCAAACGCGCCATCGACGACATGCGAGCGCTGACCAAGTCCGATCCGGATCTGCGTTTCGTGCTCAAGGAATTCCCGATCCTCGGACCGGATTCGCAGAAGGCGAGCGTCGTCTCGATGGCCTTCCACCTGATGAAGCCGGAAAAGTACGGCGAGTTCCACAATGCGCTGCTCGGCGGCCAGGGACGCGCCACCGAGGCGGCGGCGATCAAGATCGCGCTTTCGCTTGGCGCCGACGAAGCGACGCTGCGCGAGAAGATGAAGGATCCGTCGATCACCGAGGCCTTCTCCAAGACCTACGACCTTGCCAACAAGCTGGCCATCACCGGAACGCCGTCCTATGTGGTCGGCAACGAGGTCGTGTTCGGGGCGCTTGGGCAGGAAGTGCTGGCTGAAAAGATCGAGGCGGCGAAAGCCGCGCTCTGATTTTGCTCACGAGCCTATTTGTCACGGGCACATTTCCACCTGTTGTGGACAGTGAAAGAACGCACTTGCGCTCTTTTCGCAGGCGTCTATGCCCATTATAGAGGGCCCAGCGCGCCGGCTTGATGTTGGCGCCGGGAAAGGTCGGCTTTTTTGAAAACGGTTTTCGTCCTGAACGGTCCCAATCTCAACGCGCTCGGCAAGCGCGAGCCGGGCATCTATGGCGGCAAGACACTTGCCGCCATCGCCGACGATTGCAAACAGGCCGGCAAGGCACTTGGGCTCGAAATCGATTTCCGCCAGTCGAATCACGAGGGCGACCTTGTCGACTGGATTCAGGAAGCCGGCGACAAGGCCGCCGGCATCGTCATCAATCCAGGCGCCTACAGCCACACCTCGATCGCGATCCACGACGCCATCCGCGCCATCGCGCCGCTGCCCGTCGCCGAAGTCCATCTTTCCAATATCCATGCGCGGGAACCATTCCGCCACGTGTCCATGGTCACGCCGGTTGCCGTCGGCATGATCTGTGGCTTTGGGCCGCTCGGCTACACGCTGGCGCTGCAGGCGCTGGCCGCACGCCTATGACCGGCCAACAAACAGAAGGCTCGAAAATGTCGATAAAGAAGACCGGTGTTGACCAGCAGCTGATCCGCGATCTGGCGGGCATACTGAACGACACCAACCTCACCGAGATCGAGGTTGAACTGGGAGACCTGAAGGTGCGCGTCTCGCGGCAGGCGCCTGCCGTGCACGCGATCGCGGCACCCCAGCCGGCCTATGCACCGTCAGCCACCCAGCCCGCTGCAATGGCAGCGCCGGCGGTGGTCGATGTGTCGAAGAACGCGATAACCTCGCCCATGGTCGGCACCGCCTATCTGGCGCCGTCGCCCGACGCCAAGGCGTTCATCGAGATCGGCCAGAAGGTCAAGGAAGGCCAGACGTTGCTGATCATCGAGGCAATGAAGACGATGAACCAGATTCCTTCGCCCCGCGCCGGCACGGTGACGGCGATCCTGTTCGAGGATGCGACGCCGGTCGAATACGGCATGCCCCTCGTCGTGATCGAGTAGAGCGGGCCGGATGTTCCAGAAGATCCTCATCGCCAATCGCGGCGAAATCGCGCTTCGGGTGCTGCGCGCCTGCAAGGAACTCGGCATCCAGACGGTGGTGGTGCATTCGACCGCCGACGCCGACGCCATGCATGTGCGGCTCGCCGACGAGAGCGTCTGCATCGGGCCGCCGCCATCGCGCGACAGCTATCTCAACATCCATCAGATCGTCGCCGCCTGCGAAATCACCGGCGCCGACGCCGTGCATCCGGGCTACGGCTTCCTGTCGGAGAATGCCAAGTTCGCCGACATCCTGGCCGCGCACAACATCACCTTCATCGGTCCTTCCGGCGACCATATCCGCATCATGGGCGACAAGATCGAGGCCAAGCGCACCGCAAAGCGCCTCGGCATTCCGGTGGTGCCCGGTTCGGACGGCGCGGTCACCGACGAAAAAGAGGCCAGGCGCATTGCCGGCGAGATCGGCTATCCCGTGATCATAAAGGCGTCGGCCGGCGGCGGCGGACGCGGCATGAAAGTGGCGTATACCGAGACCGACCTCGAGGTCGCCCTGCAGACGGCGCGCTCGGAAGCCGGTGCTGCCTTTGGCGACGATGCCGTCTACATCGAGAAATACCTGGAAAAACCGCGTCACATTGAGGTCCAGGTGTTCGGCGACGGATTTGGCCGTGGCGTGCATTTCGGCGAGCGCGACTGTTCGCTGCAGCGCCGCCACCAGAAGGTCTGGGAGGAGGCGCCCTCGCCGGCCCTCAATGCCGAGGAGCGCGCCCGCATCGGCGGCGTCTGCGCCAAGGCCATCGCCGACCTCGGCTATTCCGGCGCCGGCACGATCGAGTTCCTCTACGAGAATGGCGAGTTCTATTTCATCGAGATGAACACGCGCCTGCAGGTCGAGCATCCGGTGACCGAAGCGATCACCGGCATCGATCTCGTCCACGAGCAGATCCGCGTGGCGTCGGGCGGTGGGCTTTCGGTCAAGCAGGAAGACATCAAGTTCAACGGCCACGCCATCGAATGCCGCATCAATGCCGAGGATCCGCGTACCTTCACCCCCTCGCCCGGCACGATCAGCCACTTCCATACGCCGGGCGGCCTGGGCATCCGCGTCGATTCCGGCGTCTATTCCGGCTACAAGATCCCGCCCTATTACGACAGCCTGATCGGCAAGCTGATCGTGCACGGGCGCAACCGCGTCGAGTGCATGATGCGGCTGCGGCGCGCGCTGGATGAATTCGTCGTCGACGGCATCAAGACGACGTTGCCGCTGTTTCGCGATCTCGTCGGCAATGCCGACATCGCCAATGGCGACTATGACATCCACTGGCTGGAAAAATACCTGGCCAAGGAAGAGTAGTTCGGGGATGCGATGACCCGTCCCTACGCGCCCGGCTATCGCATTCCCACCGACCTGTTGCTCAAGGCCTATGCGTCGGGCGTCTTCCCGATGGCCGAAAGCGCCAGCGACCCGGAAGTGTTCTGGGTGCGGCCGGAAACGCGCGGCATCATCCCGCTCGATGGTTTTCACACGCCGAAAAGCCTGAAGAAGACGATCAGGAAGCATCCTTTCGACATCCGTTTCGATTTCGATTTCGAAGCCACGATCGACGGCTGTGCGGAAAAGCGCGAGGAGCGCCGGTCGACCTGGATCAATGCGCCGATCCGCGAAGCCTATGTGCAGCTGCATCGGATAGGACATTGTCATTCGGTCGAGGCATGGCGCGAGGAGCGGCTGGTCGGCGGCCTCTACGGCGTATCGCTCGGCCGGGTGTTTTTTGGCGAGAGCATGTTCGCCAGGGAGACGGACGCTTCCAAGACCTGCCTTTATTATCTCGTCGAGCGGTTGAAAGCGCGAGGCTTCGCGTTACTTGACACGCAATTCACCACCGAGCACCTCAAGCGCTTCGGCGCAGTCGACGTGCCGCGCAGTAAATACGAGAAAATGCTGGTCGACGCGCTGAAGGGCGAGGCCGTATTCTATCCCTGACGATTGAGCCCTTACATCGCGGCCGCAGCTTCGATCGGGGTCTGCGAATGGAACATCATCTTCCAGCCGTTGGCGCGATGGACGTAGCCGGTGCTGACCAGTGCGGCATAGGGCTCGCCGTTGTCCCGCGTCGCATGGGCCTCGTAGGTCAGCATGACGATGTCGCTGCCCGGCTCGATTATGCCCTTGAGCTCGATGTCAAGATCGCGCCAACGGTTGGGCTTGGTTGCAGTCTTGGCGAGATCGGCATTGTCCATCGCCTGTGCCATCCGCGGAAATGCCACCAGACATTCCGTGTCGGCATTGGCCGCGTAGTAGGCCGCGTCACCGGTCCAGAACCCCTTTTCGAGTTCAAGCAATTCTGCCTTGTCGGCCATGATCCGCTTGCTGTCTGACATCGGAAAATCCTCCCTGCGCATAAAGGCGCGGTCATGCGTGCTCAACGCATGGTGGCCAGGACGGTTCCAGAGGATCAGTTGGCGTCGGTGGTATCCGGTTCCGGGGCATCCGGCTGTGCCACATCCGGAGTGGCAGCAGGCTTCGGCTTGGCTGCTGCAGGCTTCGAAGCGTCGGCTTTAGTCGCGTCAGCCTTGGCGGCGTCGGGCGCTGGCACATCCGACTTCTGTTTGCATTCCTTCAGCCAGACGTCATAGACGGCGTGTTCAACGGCGTTGAGGCCGGGACTTTCGGCAAACATCCAGCCGGTGAAGATACGGCGGATCTTTCGGTCGAGCGTGATCTCATCGACCTCGACGAAGGAATCGGTCTTCGGCTCTTCGGTCTGCGGCCGCGAATAGCAGACGCGTGGCGTCACTTGCAAAGCACCGAACTGCACCGTCTCGTCGATATAGACATCGAAAGTGATGATGCGGCCGGTGATCTTGTCGATACCGGCAAACTCGGCGACGGGATTGGTGACCCGGTCCGATCCCGCGGGCGCCGCCGGCGCGGGTGCAGCCGGTGCGGCCGGTTCAGGCGAAGCGGCAAACAGCGCGGTGCTGATAGCAAGACCGGCGGCTAGCGTCAGACCGCCCGTCGATATTCGGTTGAAAAAGCTCATCTAGGGATACCGGTGGTTCGCGCCCGGGTGATTCTCGTGATCGCCAAGGCTAGTCGCCGTTTTCTGATCAGCAAGCAGCTAAACACCAATTGTGGCGATAAAGGACCGGCCTGCACCTTGTGCTGTTACAAGTCGGGGCGCCGTTACAAGTCGGGCCGTTACGACCCGGGCGTCCAGGCGTCGTAGTCGCCCGTGACCTGCGGACGATGCTGATTGGTCAGCACCGAGCCCTTCGGGCGATAGGCCGCCGGGCTGCCGGTCAGATTGGGCTGATGCGGCTTCTGCCAGTCGCGCGGCTTGTAGTCCTCGCTGGGCGGCGCGACATCGACCCGGTGATGCATCCAGCCATGCCAGCCGGGCGGTATGGCCGAAGCTTCCGAATAGTTGCGGTAGATGACCCAGCGGCGCGTGCGGCCTTCCGAATCGATGCCGCCTTCGTAATAGACATTGCCGGTCTCGTCCTGGCCGACCTTCTTGCCATGCCGCCAGGTGTGCAGGCGCGTTCCCAGCGTCTGGCTGTTCCACCAGGTGAAAAACTGCGTCAGGAAAGTCTTCATCTCAGAACCCTCGCGCTGGCGGCGCCCGTTTCCTGCTTATGGCGTCAGGCCTTCGGGAAGGCAAGGCTTTTGCCGCAGGGACCGTTGAAATGGCTTGCCGGAGACCCGACACAAGCCCGTGATCTTGTCGATCGCAGGGATGGCGCTTGCCAAGCCTTTGCGGTCTTTCTAAAGCTCTGCGCGCCCATGCGGGTATCCAGCCCGGCCGTAGGCCGAAGGAGGTGACGATTGGCCACGGAATTGCCGACCACCGACATTCGCATCAGCACTGAGGCGATTCGCCGCCGCAAGGGCGGCACGCCGATTGTCTGCCTCACCGCCTATACCTATCCCATCGCCCGATTGCTCGACGACCACGTTGACCTGCTCCTGGTCGGCGACAGCGTCGCCATGGTGCTGCACGGCCACAAGACGACGCTGGGCGCCTCGCTGGAGATGATGATCGCGCATGGGCAAGCGGTGATGCGCGGCTCGGCCAGGGCCTGCGTCGTCGTCGACATGCCGGCCGGCACCTATGAGGATTCGGCCGCGCAGGCCGTTGCCTCGGCGCGGCGGATGATCGACGAAACCGGCTGCCAGGCGGTGAAACTCGAAGGCGGCGTCGACATGGCCCGGCAGATCGCAGCCATCGTCGCCGCCGGCATTCCGGTCATGGGACATATCGGCCTGCTGCCGCAATCGGTGGAGAAGGACGGCGGCTACAAGATCAAGGGCCGCACCGAGAAGGCTGTTGCGACGCTGGTTCGCGATGCGCTCGCGGTCGAAGGCGCCGGCGCGTTCTCGGTGGTCATCGAAGGCACGATCGAGACCGTCGCCGCCGACATCACCCGCCGCATCGCCATTCCAACCATCGGCATCGGCGCCAGCGGCGACTGCGACGGCCAGATCCTGGTCATCGACGACATGGTCGGTCTGACCGTCGACCGGGTGCCGAAATTCGTCAAGGAATATGCCGATCTGCGCAGCGTGGTCTCGCATGCCGCCGAGCGCTACGCCGCGGAGGTGCGAAGCCGGACATTCCCTGGCCCCGGCCATGTCTTTTCCGCGACAAAGCGCGGTGATGACGCATGAGCCGGCCCGTCGTCGTCGACAGCGTTGCCGCGCTTCGCTTGCAGATCCGCGACTGGCGGCGCGATGGCCTTCGCGTCGCCATGGTGCCGACCATGGGCGCGCTGCATGACGGGCACATCTCGCTGGTCAGGATCGCCCTCGAACGAGCCGAGCGCTGCGTCGTTTCGATCTTCGTCAACCCGACGCAGTTCGCGCCGACGGAAGACCTCGACAAGTACCCGCGCCAACTCGCCAGTGACCTCGACCGGCTGGGGGTAGCCAAGGCGAACCTTGCCTTCACACCGACGGTTGGTGAGATGTATCCCACCGGTTTTGCTACAAAAATCTCGGTCGGCGGCCCGTCCGCCGGGCTCGAATCGAACTTTCGGCCGACCTTTTTCGACGGCGTCGCCACCGTCGTGGCAAAGCTCTTCCTGCAGGCAACGCCCGATTGCGCGGTCTTTGGCGAGAAGGACTACCAGCAGCTTTGCGTCGTCAGGCAGCTCTGCCGCGACCTCGACCTGCCCGTCGAGATCATCGGCGCCCCGACGATACGCGACGCGCACGGTCTCGCCATGTCGTCACGCAACGCCTATCTCGGCGAAGCCGAGCTCGAGATCGCCCGCCAGTTCAACGTGATCCTGAGAAGGACGGCCGCGGACCTGGCGGCTGGCGCCGACCAGGCCGGCGCGGCCGCCGGGGCCAGCCGCGCCCTGATCGCGGCCGGCTTCCGTGAGGTCGACTATGTCGAGGCCCGCGAAAGCCTGACGCTCGGGCCATGGCGTCGCGACCGTGAAGGGCGCCTGCTCGCCGCGGCGTGGCTCGGCAAGACCAGGCTGATCGACAATGTGGACGTTCCCTCCGCCTAGGTGGCAATGCGGCGGTTTGCTGCCGCGCCTACCTCTCGCTCTTTCGTCCGCTGGTCCCGACGAGCAGTTGTCCCGCGACGATCCCTGCCACCCCGGCAAAGGCCTTCACAAGGGCATCGATGAGACGTGCGTGACGGCTGGGATCTATGATCTGAAGCAATTCCAGCATGCCGGCGGTCACAACCACAAAGATCACGGCTTGATACAGACGGTTGGGGAAGCCGAGTGCCACGGCGAAGCCCAGCAACACATAAGCCAAGGCGCGCTCAACATTCGCATCGGCTATGTGTGGCCGCACCTGGATCGGCGACAAGGTTGCAAAAACGATGATGGCGAGCAGCGTCAGGGCTGCAATGCGCGACAGTTTGGTCATGTCCCTGAATATCCGTCGTGAGCCGGCGCAGCAAATGCGACAATGACGCATGCCGAATGCACCCGATAGGGGCTTCGCGGCCGATCTCGGTTATTCCTCTGTCGGCATGTGCAGGTACATCGACTGGATGCCGACCCGGCCGGGCCCGGTGAAGCGGTTGACGATGAAATTCATGTTGGCGCCGAAGAAGCCGCTCGACAGGCGGTCGATCTTGGTTTCCATCCTGACCGAGACATCCTTGAACAGCCAGCCGCCCGGCTCGATGTCGATGGTCTCGCCAGCGGCCAGCGTCTTTTCGAAGACATTGCCGTAACCATGCAGCCAGACGATGCCGTCGCCGGCATCGCCGCGAAACCGGTCGATGAAGAAGCCGCTCTGGCCGAGCAGCATCGTCGCCAGGCCGCGCACGCGCTCGAAGGTATAGTCGACATTGCCGGTGGCGGCGAGAAACTGGTGCTCGCGCACCTGGACCTCCTCGCCGCGCCGGAGATGGATCGGCACGATATTGCCGGGCCCATCGCGGCTGAAGGCAATGATGCCCGCCCCCGATGCTTCGGTGACGAAGATCTGCATGCCGGCCATCATCCGCTTCAGCGCACCCTTCAGCGACTTCAGGCCGATGGTGATGGTCGAATTCTTCCACAACAGGATGTGGTGCTCGAAATAGACGGGCATGCGCGTCACATCGACCGAAAGCACCGGCACCAGTTCGCGTGGTAGGTGACGTCGCCAAAGGTTTCGTCCGACACCTCTGTCGGCATCAGTTCCGGCAAGCTCGGCATGATCCCCCCTCGCGCCGCCTGCGTGCCGGTTCGTTCCCGCTTCCGCATGGTCAGCTACAGCAGCTTTGGTGCCGGCGCCTCATGCCGTCAAACGAAAACAGCCGCTTTATCGCGCCGCTCGCGCGAAGGTGATCCAGACAGGTGCGCTGCAGGGATCAGCCGAGCAGAGGCCTGCGGTAGACGAGCGTTGGCTTTCCCAAGGCACCGGTGTGGTCGCCGACATCGCCGGATCGCACGAAGCCGTTCGCCTCGTAGAAGGCGATGGCCCGCGTGTTCTGCTCCTCCACCTCCACACGGATGGCGCGGGCTTCCGGAAAACTTTCGATGATCTCGTCAAGGAGCATGCCGCCGATACCCCGGCCTTGCAGGTCCGGAAGCACATAGATCTGTTTCAGCATGATCAGTTCGGCACCCTCGGCAAACGCCATGCCACCAATGCGCTTGCCGTCATCGGCAACGAGGAATTCGCTGTTCGGCTTGGCAAGCCGCGCCTTCAACGAGGCGATCGAGTGCCATTCGTCGGTGATCTCGGTGACCCGTTCGGCGCCATAGATGGCGTCATAGGTCGCATGCCAGGTCTCGACCAGCAGCGCACGGACGGCAACAAGGTCGCGCTCTCCGGCGGTGCGGACGAACATGAGTTCTCTCCCCGCCTATGCTGTGACCGGCTTGTAGCGGAAGTCGACCACGGCAACCAGCACGACCCAGACCAGAAGCACCATGCTGCCCGGCATGTTGGCCGCCATGGCGGTGCCGGAGAAACCGGTTGCCGCGGTCGCGAAACCGCCGACCAGGACACCGACAGCGCCGACGCCGCCAAGCAGGGACAGCCATAACGGACAGCGCCTGGCCTGACGCAGGGCGACATTGGCGAGCAGAACCGTCAAGCCGAGCAGCATGGCGCTGATCGCGGCAAAGCCGACCTCGATCTGGCGCACGGCGAAGGCGGCGCTGAACAGCGACGGCTTTGACGCCGCATCGGCCATCGCCCAGGCATCGACCACCGCTTTCAGCGCAATGCCGTCGACGGCCTGCAAGGCAGCTGCCGACGCCAGCGATGCCGCGCCGAACAGGATCGTCAGAAGGGCCCAGCCGCGAAGCGGGGCGTCGGACAGACGGCCAAGGATCAGCACCAGGCCGGCGACCATCGACAGGACGCCGGCAAGCTGCGCCATGTGGCTGAACAACCAGATGTGGTCGGCGGCATATTCCCCGAAGGCGGCAAGCGCGTCATTCGGGTCCTCATGCATCGGGTGCAGCGACGTGCCGACAAAAAGCAGCACGGCGCCGGCAATCAACATGGCCGACGAGACGCTTGCCGGGTTGCCCCGATTTGCGTCTCCGCTCATTGATCGGCGATGCCGAGCTTGGCCTTGACGAGGTCGTTGACGGCCTGCGGGTTGGCCTTGCCGCCGGTCGCCTTCATCACCTGGCCGACGAACCAGCCGGCCATGCTCGGCTTGGCGCGCGCCTGTTCGACCTTGTCGGGATTGGCAGCGATCACCTCGTCGACGGCCTTCTCGATGGCGCCGGTGTCGGTAACCTGCTTCATGCCACGGCTCTCGACCAACTGGCGCGGATCGCCGCCCTCGTTCCAGACGATCTCGAACAGGTCCTTGGCGATCTTGCCGGAGATGGTGCCATCCTTGATCAGATCGATGACCGCGCCGAGCTGATCGGGCGAAACCGGAGCGTTTTCAATATCCTTGCCGGCCTTGTTCAATTGCCCGAGCAGATCGTTGATGACCCAGTTGGCGGCCAGCTTGCCGTCGCGGCCGGCGGCCACCTTCTCGAAATAATCGGCGATCGGCTTTTCCGAAACCAGGATCGAAGCGTCATAGGTCGACAGGCCGAGCGACGCGATCAGCCGCGCCTTCTTGTCGTCGGGCAATTCCGGCAATTCCCCGGCCAGCGCATCGACATAGGCCTGGTCGAATTCCAGCGGCAAGAGGTCGGGATCGGGGAAATAGCGGTAGTCATGCGCCTCTTCCTTGGTGCGCATCGAGCGTGTCTCGCCCTTGACCGCATCGAACAGCCGCGTTTCCTGATCGATCTTGCCGCCATCCTCCAGAATGGCGATCTGGCGGCGCGCCTCATAGTCGATGGCCTGGCCGATGAAGCGGATCGAATTGACGTTCTTGATCTCGCAGCGCGTGCCGAACTCGCCGCCGGGCTTGCGCACCGAGACGTTGACGTCGGCGCGCATCGAGCCTTCGTCCATGTTGCCGTCGCAGGTGCCGAGATAGCGCACGATGGTGCGCAGCTTGGTGACATAGGCCTTGGCCTCATCGGCCGAACGCATGTCGGGCTTGGAGACGATCTCCATCAGCGCCACGCCGGAGCGGTTGAGGTCGACATAGGACATGGTCGGATGCTGGTCGTGCATCGACTTGCCGGCATCCTGCTCCAGATGCAGCCGCTCGATGCCGACCTCGATGTCCTCGAACTCGCCCTGGCGGTCGGGGCCGACCGAGACGGTCACCGTGCCCTCGCCGACGATGGGCTGCTTGAACTGCGAAATCTGATAGCCCTGTGGCAGGTCTGGATAGAAATAATTCTTCCGATCGAAAACCGACTTGTGGTTGATCTGCGCCTTCAGGCCAAGGCCGGTGCGGATCGCCTGCTTGACGCATTCCTCGTTGATCACCGGCAGCATCCCCGGCATGGCGGCGTCGACCAGGCTGACATTGGCGTTGGGGGCTGCGCCGAAAGCGGTCGAGGCGCCGGAAAACAACTTTGCTTGCGAGGTGATCTGCGCATGAACCTCGAGACCGATGATGATCTCCCAGTCGCCGGTGGCGCCCGGGATCAGGCGTTTTGCGTCGGGGGTACGGGTATCGATGAGGGTCATGGCGGCCTGCGGATTGCGGTGACTGAACTCAGGTTTGAACGTGAATTTCACGTCGAACGTGGAAGTCATTCGCTAGTGCAAACCGCCAAAAGAGACAAGCGCAAAGCCACAGGCTGGTCTTTTCAGCCGCTTCGCCGCCGCGCGGGCTTGAATTCGTCCGTTCCGAACTCGACCACAGGTGGTCTTTGGCTCCGCCGGTCGGTCACCGGCCGGCGGTTTCGTTCGCCGCTCAAGCCGTGGCGATGTAGGCCCTGATCTCCTCGGCTTCGCGCTCGACATCCTCGATGCGGCGCTTGACCACGTCGCCGATCGACACGATGCCATCGAGCATGCCGTCTTTTTCCACCGGCAGATGGCGGAACCGGCCCTTGGTCATGATCTCCATCACCTCGTTGACGGTGTGGTTCTCATTGCAGATCTTCACCTTCGGCGTCATTGCCGAACGCACGGCGATATCGAGCGCGGCTCCACCTTCCCTGGCGACAACCCGCACGATGTCGCGCTCTGAAAGAATGCCGACGATCTTG
This sequence comes from Mesorhizobium calcicola, assembly GCF_042682105.1. Classification (NCBI taxonomy): domain Bacteria; kingdom Pseudomonadati; phylum Pseudomonadota; class Alphaproteobacteria; order Hyphomicrobiales; family Phyllobacteriaceae; genus Mesorhizobium; species Mesorhizobium calcicola. Next base: position 20,035 of record NZ_JBHUGY010000015.1, on the reverse strand, counting down.
TGATCGCCATTGGTGATGACCAGCGCGCCAATCTTGTGTTCGGCAAGGATGCGGATGGCTTCGCTAAGCTTTTCGTTCGGCCCGAGCGTCAATACGTCGTGGCCTTTTTTCTCGAGAATTGCCTTAACCGTCATGGCGTCCTCCTCTGCTTTGACTGCCGGTTCTTGCCCTGACCGGCCTTCACATAAGAGTGAACATCGTGCGCCGTGATCGGTTGCATTTCAAGTGCGACGGTCGCTGGTCTCCCATTCGGGCGCCTGCCGTCGCCTGTCGAACCAGCGCAGGCCGAAGAAGCCGGCGACGAAGCCGCCAATATGGGCCTCCCAGGCGATCTGGCCGTCTATTCCAGGGGCAAAGCCGAGCAGGCCGGTGGCGAGATTGATGATCATCCACACGGCAAGGAAGATCACCACGCCGCGCGAGCGTAGGACGATTGCGATTGGCAGCACCGGGCCGGCGAAGGCAGCCTTGCCGGCCGATCGGTCGGTGCGGAAACCAAAACGCGCGGCAGCGCCCATCATGCCTGATATAGCGCCCGATGCCCCGACCAGCGGCGCCTCTCCGTACGGATGCATGGCCCAGAAAAGCGCAACCGAAGCCAGCCCGGTCACGGCAAAGAACAGTGCGAACCAGAGCGTCCCCAGACGATTTGCCAATGGCGAACCGAAAGCGGCGAGCCAGACCATGTTGATGGCGATATGGGCAAAGCTGCCATGCATGAAGGCGTAGGTGAACGGGCGAGAGAAAAGGAACCAGTCGAAGCCGTATTGCCCGGTATAGAGAACAGGGATGAAGGCCCCATCGTAAAGCAGCGTCAGTTGCTGCGCCTCGGTCAGCACGTACTGCTGCAACAGATAGACGGCCACGCAGATGCCGATCACCGCAAGCACGACAGGTGGCAGATTGAACACCGGCTCGCGCCGCCGTTCTGGTACATCCTCGATTGGCTCTATTTCCGAGGGGCCTACTGGTTCGCTCATATGGAATTGCACTCAAGCAGTGGATTCGGGTTCGTGCATCTAGATCACCCCCGAACGAACCGCAAACGGCGAATCGCCCCATCGCGAATCAAAAAAGAAGCCGTCCAAGGTTTCCCTTGAACGGCTGGTCGAGCCCCCTGCTCCCCTAAAACTCTTGACTGAAGTGCTGCCGATCGTTGCGAAACGACCGCTTCTGGAGTGGTTTTTATGTGCCATGGGGGCCGCCTCCATGCAACGTAAACCACTTGTTAACCTTAACGGCCCCGACCCGTGAACAAGTGTTAACGACGCTGGCACGCTTCCTGCTCCGCAACGCATGTAGGTCATCGGAGGGCGCCCTTCTGTTCACCGATGGGACATCAGACGACAGATTGCGCGGAGCAGCATAACATGAACCAGAACGGATCGATCACGCTGTTCCAATATTGGAACCGCCTGCGTGACGGACGCCCCGCCCCGAAGCGTTCGGAGGTCGAGCCGGCCGATATCAAGTCGCTGCTGGCCGATACGTTCATCCTGGAAAGGGACACGCGCGGGCAAGCCGTCTTCCGGCTGGCCGGCACCAGGCTTTGCGCCTGCTATGGCCGCGAGCTCAAGGGGTTCTCCTTTCCGTCGCTGTGGCGCGAGAAGGACCAGCGGCTCGTCTCGCGGCTGATCCATGGCGTCTTCGACCAGAAATCGGTGGTGCTCATCGTCTTTGAGGGTTTCAGCCGCAACGGCCGCTCCAACAGATTCGAACTGCTCGCGTTGCCGCTTGACGGCGGCGTCGAAAATCCGCGCTGCCTGGGCGTGATCAGCGCCGTGGAGAAGCCCTTCTGGCTGGGTGCCGATCCGATCACCGACGCCTTGATCGATTCGATCCGCGTCATCGATCCGGAGAAGGAACTCCTCAGCAACCGTCCGGCGATCGATGTTCCCTCGCTCGTTCCCGACGAACTCGCGGCACCCGAGACGATATCGGCGCTCGGCCGCGCGCGCCGCATCCGTCATCTCGTCGTCTTCGATGGCGGGCGCGAGGAGTAGGCAAATCTCGCCGCAACAGGGCCTGCTTTTGCCCTTTGTTAACCTGAATTGTTGTACTTCTCTGATGAAGTTCCTCGCATCGACGCGCGGGATGCCAAACGAGGTGTAGGCAGTCATGAGGTCAGCGGCGGTCGACTATGCGCCGTCCCACGCTGAAAGGCGCAACTTTCAGCGCGTCCGGGTCAAGATTTACGGGCGCTTCATGCTGGAAGACCGCACCGAACACCCCTGCCAGGTCGTCGACATGTCACCGGGCAATGTAGCACTTCGCACCGACCGCATTGGCATGCCCGGCGAAAAAGTCATCGCCTATATCGACCATATCGGCCGCATCGAAGGTGTCGTCACGCGCACCTTGCAGGACGGTTTCGCGATGACCGTCATCGCGTCGGACCGCAAGAAGGACAAGCTTGCCGCGCAATTGACCTGGCTTGCCAACAAGCACGAACTCGACCTGCCGGAAGACCGTCGGCACGAGCGCGTCGCGCCACGCAATCCGACCAGCGTGCTGCAGCTCACCGATGGCCGTCAGTACCAGTGCCGTATCATCGACCTGTCGCTCTCCGGCGCCGCGATCGAGATCGACGTCAAGCCGGCGATCGGCATCCAGGTCATGCTCGGCACCATGCGCGGGCAGATCGTCCGCCATTTCGAGGACGGCGTCGCCATCGAATTCGCCGTCATCCAGCGTCCCGAAACGCTCGATTCGGAATTCAACACGCCGCGCGCCTGACACGGCCCGACGGAAGCAATTCAGGAAACCGGCCCTCCGCGGCCGGTTTTTTGTGTTTCACGACATCGTTGACTGGAGCGCCTCGGCCAAGGTTGCGGCGACTGCCGGCAAGGCCTGCGTTACATCGGGTCCAACCCCAGGGAAATCCGAATAATTTAATACTCAAATAACTCAAATTTTACGTTTATTCTATTGACGTTTTACTCAATATCTACTTCGCACCTTTGCCTCAAATAAATCCACATGTGGCAATGTCTCCTTCGAACGGGGAGACTACAACAATGAAGAAGACGAGGGGCAAGCTGTTGCTGGCGGCAATGGCGATACAGCTTTCCGCTTGGGGATCAGCATATGCCGCGGGACCGGCCTATATGCACACCGGCGGACGCACCACGCAGCCTGTTGGCCATTATGAATTCTGCCAGCGCATACCTGGCGAATGCAGCGAAAGGACGCCCAAGGGCGCGCCGGTCGAACTGACCCGCAAATTGTGGGCGACGATCGTCAACATCAACAATTCGGTCAACACCAGGGTCAGGCCGCGCACCGACATGGAAAACTACGGTGTCGAGGAATACTGGGCCTATCCCGACAATGGCTATGGCGATTGCGAGGACTATGCCTTGGAAAAGCGCCGCGAATTGATGGATGCGGGCGTGCCCGCCGGCAACCTCTTGATGACGGTCGCGCGCCAGCCGAATGGCGACGGCCATGCGGTGCTGACCGTGCGCACCAACCTTGGAGAATTCATTCTCGACAATCTGGAAACCAAGGTGCTGGCCTGGACGGACACCGACTACACCTATCTCAAGCGCCAGTCTGACCAGAACTCCGGTGTTTGGGTGACAATCAACGACGGCCGCTCCGACGCGGTCGCCAGCGTCCGCTAGGGATAAAACAGAGATCAAGCGCGTTGCATGAAGGCGGCGCGCTTCAGGAGAAACCCGGTCGAGTCCCCACCCTCCCCGTCCCCAACGACCGGGTCAAAGGAGCCGGCCCCGTCCCCGGGCCGGCTCCGCCATTTCTGGTAACCGGGGCAAAACCGGTGGCGGACGCGGCGTTATGACTCGGGTGTATCGGGTTGGGGTGGGTGGCGGTTTGGCGGGCGGCGTGGTTCCATCAGGCCATGGCGGAGCCACCAGATTCTCGAACGCTGACCCCTGCGGACCTGCTCGACATGATCCTGCAGTTGCGGGCAGAGGTCGCCGGGCTTCGCGCCGAGAATGCGGCTCTGAAGGATGAGATCCGGCGTCTGAAAGGTCTACCGCCGCGCCCGACGCTGAAGCCGAGCGGGATGGAGCAGTCGTCCAAGCGGAACTCACCTGCGGCAACGGGTCCGAAGCGACGTGGCTCGAGCCGGGCGGTCGTCACCGAAGAGCGCCGTCTTTGTTATGAGCCGCCACCGGGCTCGCAGTTTGTGGGGCGGACAAGCTTCGTGGTGCAGGATCTGACGATCGGGGTGCGGGTGGTCCGCTATCATCGGGACCGCTGGCGTTTGCCGGATGGCCGGATCGTCGTCGCTCCGCTGCCGGACGGGGTCGACGGGCACTTCGGTTTGGAGCTTCGGCGTCTGGTGCTGTCGCTTTATCACCAGGGTCAATCGACCGTGGAGCGGATCGTCGCGTTGCTGCGCGACTTCGGCGTGTCGATCTCCAAGCGCCAGGTCGTGCGGATCCTGACCAGCAAGATCGACGCCTTTGTCGCCGAAGCGAAGCAGGTTCTGACGGCCGGGCTCGCTTCGGCCGGTTGGGTCAGCGTCGACGACACCGGGGCCCGCCATGGCGCGGTCAATGGCGTGTGCACGCAAATCGGCAATGACCGGTTCGCCGTGTTCACGACCACCAAGTCGAAGAGCCGGCTGAACTTCCTGCGGCTCCTGCACGGCGGGTCGGCCCGGTGGATCCTGAACGCCGCCTCACGCGCCTACATGCTGGAGCGCGGGCTGCCGGTGATCACGACGGATCTTCTGCATGCCGGGCGCGAGCCGTCCGGGTTCGAGGACGCGGCGTCATGGGACGCCCATCTGCTCGCCCATGGCCTGGAGCCCAAGGATGGCCCTCTGGACCCGTTCCGCATCGCCAGTGAAGGCGCGTTGTGGGGCGGTCTGACCGAGGCAAAGGCCCTCGACGGCACCGTCATCCTCAGTGATGGGGCGGGCCAGTTCGCAATCGGCGAGCACGCGCGGTGCTGGGTCCACATGGAGCGGCAGATCCATGCCCTCGATAGCTTCACCGACCCGCAGCGCCGCGCCAAGGCCCTGATCCAGAGCCGGATCTGGTGGCTCTACAACGACATCAAGGCGTGGTGTCTGGATCCCACGCCCCGAAGAGCCAGGGAACTGGCCCGGCGGTTCGACCGGATCGTCGGCATGAAGACCAGGTTCGTGACCCTCGACCGTCTGCTCGCGCGCATCCGGACCGACCGCCAAAGCTTCCTGAGGATCCTCCGACGCCCGGACATTCCGCTCCACACCAACGGCTCGGAGAACGATATCCGCAGCGTGGTGACCCGCCGCAAGATCAGCGGCGGAACCCACAGTGACCAGGGCCGTGCTGCCCGCGACACCATGCTCAGCATGATGAAGACCTGCAACAAGCTCGGTGTCAGCTTCTGGGATTATCTCGGCGATCGCCTCGGCATCCCTGGCAGCAAGATCCTACCGCTTCCCGTTCTCGTCGCCGCTCAGTGAACCCCAACAGCAGATCGACCCGCTCAAACGCCACCGGTTTTGCCCCGGTTACCATTTCTGGCGGTAACTCATTGAAATCTGGAGAAGTGGCACGATTCCGATAGCTTAGATTTCAGTTTGCGGCGCACGAGCGGCGGTTCGGCAATGGTTTCGCCGGCTTCAGGTCGAAGCTCGCGCCAACCGCAGGAAGTGTCGCATGCCGACCGAACCCCGATCACCGCGCCTCGCGGTTCTTATCGACGCCGACAACGCTTCCGCCAAGATTGTCGACGGCCTGTTCGAGGAGATCGCGAAGATTGGCGAAGCCAGCGTTCGCCGCATCTATGGTGACTTTTCAAACGCCCGGTCGAAGGGATGGGCTGACGTCTTGTCAAAGCATGCGATCATCCCGCAGCAGCAGTTCGCTTATACCACCGGGAAGAACGCGTCCGACATCACCCTGGTGATCGACGCAATGGACCTGCTTCATAGCGGTCGTTTCGACGGTTTCTGTCTGGTCTCTTCCGACAGTGATTTCACCCGGCTTGCTGCGCGCATACGCGAACAAGGCGTCGATGTGTTCGGGTTCGGGGAACAGAAAACTCCGGAAAGTTTCCGGCAAGCATGTCGCCGTTTCGTCTACACCGAAAATCTTCTGCGGGGCACCGTGAACACTCACGATACGGCGCCCGCAGCCAAGCCGCTTCAATCGCCCGGCGCTGCGATGCCCATGCTCAAGAAAGTCATTGGCCAGATGGAAAGTGAGGATGGTTGGGTGCTGCTCGGCACTTTCGGAAAACAGCTGTCAAACCTGTTTTCAGATTTTGATCCGCGTACCTACGGTTTCAGCAAACTGAGCGATCTGGTGAGGAGTACAGACGCGTTTGAAATCGAAACCCCGAAGGGCGGAGCCATGCGAATACGGACCAAGCCTGCGGCTGGGAAAAAGGGTAAAAACAAAGCCGCTTAGGAGAGCCACAGGTCACACCGACCCGCCAGGCGCATCAGACGACCGCCTTTCCACGGGCAGGAGATCGAGGCACTATGGCCGTTGGTTTCGCCTTCTGGATCACGGCGATGTTGGAAATCCCGGAAGATCGATGCGAGGGGCATCGTCTGTTCAAGGCGATCGACGACGCCTTCAAGGCCGGCGATTTCGAGAGCCTCGGCGTGGCGTTGGGCGGCTCGCCCCGCTGGTTCGACGAGCGCATGCCGTTCGAACTCGGCCTCGGGCATCCGCTGGAATATGCGATCTATTGGAGCCCTTTAGGCTTCATCTCGACCTTGCTGGATGCGGGCTCGGATTCGAATTATCAGGACCACGGCGGATTTCCGGCAATCATCGCGGCGCTGTCCACCGAGCGGGCCGACAGGCTGGAAATCGTGCGGGTGCTGATCGAGGGTGACGCCAACCCCGACATCCGGGGCGTGAACGACTGGACGCCGCTTCACTACTCGGTGGCCATCCGTAGCGTCGATGCGATCCGCCTGCTTTTGGCTGCGGGCGCCGACCCGGCGCTCGCAACCCGCATCGATGACTACAGGACAGCCGTCGAGGAAGCCGACATTGCCGGCTTTGAGGCCGGCGCTTCACTGCTGCGCGATGCGATGGCCAGGCGCAGATCCAACCGACGGTGAACTGGCGCGCAATGAAATTGATTGGCGGGCCAGGCCGGCCTCAAACCTTCTTCAATCCAGCCTTGAAGCGCTTGCCGTTGGCGACGTAATGCGCGGCCGAGCCGCGCAGTCTGGCAATCACTGCCTCGTCTAGCGTTCTTATCACCTTGGCCGGCGAGCCGACGATCAGCGAATTGTCCGGAAACTCCTTGCCTTCCGTGACCAGCGCACCGGCGCCGACGAGCGAGTTCTTGCCGATCCTGGCGCCGTTCAGCACGATCGCGCCCATGCCGATCAGGCTGTTGTCGCCGATCGTGCAGCCATGCAGCAAAGCGCGGTGGCCGATCGTGCAGCCTAGGCCGATGGTCAGCGGAAAGCCCGGATCGGTGTGCATGACCGTGTGTTCCTGCACATTGGTGTCGGCCCCAATGACAATAGGCTCATTGTCGCCGCGGATGACGGCGCCGAACCAGAAGCCGGCATTGCGGCCGACGCGTACGTCGCCGATCAGCGTCGCATCGGGCGCGATCCAGTTTGAGTCCGCATCCGCGAAGCTGGGCTCCGTTCCATCGATCGCATAAAGCGGCATTTTCGGTCTCCGAATCGTCTCAGGCTGGAAGACTGGAGCCTAGGAGACCGATCGTCCATGAGGCAATGGCGAGCACGACGACGCCCAGCGCCAGGACCCAGGCAATCGCCGTGCAGCCGCAGGACATCAGCACCAGGGTCGAAATGCGGCGCTGGCGCCGGGCATCGAGGGCGTCGTTGACCAGCATGAAGGGGCCAGCACAAGCGGTCGCGAGCAGCGAGCGCAACAGATGCGACGGCGACACGTAGGGCTCGGTGAAGGCGACCTTGCGGCCCGACACCAGCTCCATCATCGATCCGGCCAGCCCACAGGCCGTCAGTCCGACGACAAAAGCAAATACGGTGAGTTCCAGCGGGCCCATCTTTACGTTCCGTTTACCATGAAATTGCACAGTCGTGCCATGAAGGCTGCAAGAGCCGTGCCGTGCGATGTGTGCCGCCCAGGGACACCCAAAGGCGGACAGCACCCTGGATCCGAGGACTGAGATGAAGCAGGCAGCGATCGCCGACGGCCCCCAACTCACCGTGGTCGATTCCGTGCTGATGAAGCGGGTGTTCTACGCATTCGCGGCGCTGGCGCTGCTGTCGGTAGCGATCAGCCTTGCCGGCAAATGGTTCGGCCATTCGATCGCGATGGCCGGATATACCGACGACGCAACGATCCACAAGGTCGTGATCGGCAACAATGTCATCGCCGTGCCGGCCAACGTCGTTCGCTTCGCGCAGGCCCGGCGCGACGGCATCGCCTCGCGGCTCGACCTTTATCTGCGTTATCCCCAGATGGACGGCTACGGCGAGGCGGCGCGCGACGATTTCAATCACATGGGAGCAAGCAGGAACATCATCTTCCTGTCCTTCGAACAGCAGATGATGTCGCGCGACATGAGCGGCCGCTTCGCGCCGATCTACAGCGCGTTGATTACCCAGCCCGGCGTTGCGGGACCCGGCGCCACGACGGTGTACGGCTTCAATGAGAAATCAGGCTACCTGAACGAGGTGCTGGTTGTCGGCAAGCGCCCCGGCAAGGATCCGTTCGTAGCCCGCTGCCTGAGCGGGCCGAGTGCAGAGGAATCGCTGGCACCCTGCGAGCGCGACATCCAGGTCGGCGACGAACTCAGCCTCACCTATCGCTTCCCCAGGGAGTTTCTGGGCGATTGGCAGGCGCTAGACGCGGCAATCGCCACCGAAGCCGCGCACATCCTGAAAACAGGACATTAGGAAAGATCGGCTGGCCGGCCACGTTCGAGGCGGAGCCGGCCGAGCGCAAGATTGCTGGCTCAGGCCAGATCGATGTCGAGGATCGCCATCGAAAAATTGTAGTCGCCGTCGTCTTCGTCCTTGAAGACGATGCCGAGGAACTCGTCGCCGACATAGACTTCGGCCGAATCTTCCTTGCGCGGCCGTGCCTTGACCTCGAGCTTGGGGTTCTGGAAGACGCGCTTGAAATAGGCGTCCAGCTTTCTGATTTCGTCCGGCTTCAACAGTCTTCTCCGATCATCGGGCTTGCTCGTTCGAACGCGCTTCTGGCACGTCGACAATGGCGATGTAAAGGCAAGCGGCCCGATAAGCCGAGAACAACCGCCCGCTCCTGCCCCGCGACCGGCCGCAGGCAGCGGGCTCATGAAAATCAGATGTCGAAGCTGACGACCTGATCCATCGTCTGCGACGGCAGAAGCTGGTCCATCTGGCGCGACGGCTGATCGCAGCCGGTCTCGCCGACGACGCGGGCCGGCACGCCGGCAACCGTCTTGTTGTGCGGTACGGGCGACAGCACCACCGAGCCCGCCGCGATCTTCGAGCAATGGCCGACTTCGATGTTGCCGAGGATCTTGGCGCCGGCACCGATCAGCACACCGTAGCGGATCTTGGGATGGCGGTCGCCGCCGGCCTTGCCGGTGCCGCCCAGCGTCACGCCGTGCAGGATCGACACGTCGTCCTCGATGACCGCGGTCTCGCCGACGACGAGGCCGGTGGCGTGGTCGATGAAGATGCCCTTGCCGATGCGGGCGGCCGGATTGATGTCGGTCTGGAAGACCGACGACGAGCGGCTCTGCAGATAGAGGGCGAAATCCTTGCGGCCCTGCTTCCACAGCCAATGCGCCAACCGATGGGTCTGGATGGCATGAAAGCCCTTGAAATAGAGCACCGGCATGATGAAGCGGTCGCAGGCCGGATCGCGGTCGTAATAGGCCTGGATGTCGACACGCACGGTCGTCGGCCAGTCCTTGTCGTCGGCCAGCATCGACTTGAAGGTCTGGCGAATGAGATCCGAGCCGATGTCCTGATGGTCGAGCCGTTCGGCCAGCCGATGGATGACCGCCTCTTCCAGGCTGTCCTGGTTGAGGATCGTCGAATAGAGGAACGCGGCAAGCAGCGGGTCACGGTTGACCGCCTCCATCGCCTCGTCGCGAATCGAGCGCCAGATCGGGTCGACCGGCTGCAATGCGCTGTGTCGGGAAATGCTGATGCTGTTCATCGCCGTCTCGTCCTGCGTCCTGCCGGGCTCGCCTGTTGTGCCTGCCTGTCGTCTGGCCGCACATATAGGCTAGATCGTAGCACGATTGAACTCAATTTTCCTTAGTGCATTATCAAATGGATTTGGTTCGCGGGAATTCAAGCAGCCATGGAAAACGAACCCTTGATCGACGAACCGCTGAAAAGTGAGCTTTCAGCGCTCTACGCGGCGCAAGGCCGCCACTATCACAACCTTTCCCACATCGAGGCGATGTTGGCGCTGGCCGGCGAGTATCGAGGGGTGCTCGGCGATCCCGAAGCCGTCGAAGCGGCAATCTGGTTCCATGATGCCATCTATGACAGCAGGGCCAAGGACAACGAGGCACAAAGTGCCGCCCTTGCCGAGAAAAAGCTCGCGGGCCGCGCCGAAGCCGGGCGCCTCGACCGCATCTCGGCGATGATCGTCGCAACAGCCACGCACCAACTGCCGCTGTTTGACGACGCGGTCGCCACACGAGACGTCGGTCTTTTCCTCGACATGGATCTGTCGATCCTGGGTGCCGCACCAGATGCCTTCGACGCCTATGAGCGCGCGGTGCGGCGCGAATACGACTGGGTTGAGGAGCCTATGTGGCGGGCCGGCCGCAGCGCGGTCCTGAAGAATTTCCTCGCCCGCCCGCACATCTTCCACACCGAGGAGTTTCGCCGGCGCTTCGAACCGCAGGCCCGGGCGAACATGGCGCGGTCGCTGGCGGCTCTCACCGCGGGTTAAAAGCAATCAGTAAAAAGCGCCAATCGTCGATGCCATTGCCGTCAGGAGAGCCAGCCCCAGTCATCAACGACAGGAACGTTTGCCGAGCTTACCCCGCGCGACCGCACCCGGTGTGGCGGGCACGCTTCTCCCCACTGTGCCAGTGTCGCCCGCTCCCCGCGCCGTCCGCTCAGAGCGAATTTTCGGCATAGAACTCCAGCACGCGGTGCTTGAAGGTCTTGTCCCCGACCGCCAGCATATGGTCGCGGCCCTCGATGTGAAAGGCCCGGGCGTTGGGCATCAGTGCCGCAAGCTCATCGGGCGAGCCGCCAATATCGTCCGTCGTGCCGACGGCGATCAGCGTCGGCTGGGCGATGCGCGCAACATCATCCTCGCTCAGCAGTTCCCGCGACCTGGCGATGCAGGCGGCCAGCGCCCGGCGGTCGCTGCGGGTCTGATCGGCGAAGGCGCGAAACGATCGGCCGCGCGGATGGCCGGTTGCGGCGGGATCGTCGGCAAGCAGGGCCGCGGCGATCGGATCCCAATCGCCGACACCGTCGATCATGCCGATGCCGAGACCGCCGAAAACCAGCGTCGCCACCTTGTCCGGATCGGACAGCGCCAGGAACGCCGCGATGCGCGCGCCCATCGAATAGCCCATGACATGGGCGCGCTCGATGCCGAGATGGCCGAGCAAGGCGGCGGCATCCGAAGCCATCTTGGCCGGCGTGTAGTCGGCCTCGTCATAACTCTTCGACGACGATCCGTGGCCGCGATTGTCGAAGGCGATGGCACGGTAACCGGCATCGTTCAGCGTCTTGAACCAGCCGGGCGATACCCAATTGACGTAGTGGGTCGAGGCAAAGCCATGGATCATGAGCACCGGATCGCCCTCACCCGATGCCGGCTGGCGGTCGAGGAAGGCAAGATCGAAGCCGTCATGGGTGAAAAACTGCATCAGCGACCCCGCCTGCGCACTCAACCGGCACCGCCATTGGGCGCATCGCCATTGTCCGATGGCGGCATGCCGGGGCCAGACACCGTGCCAACGGCCGGATGGCGCAACAGGTCGCCATACTCGATGCCGTTCCTAGCGGCGGTGCCAGCTTTGAGTTCGAGCACGAAACGCACCGGTACGCCAGGCGAGATGATGGCCTCGGATTGCGGCTCGCCGTGCTTGATCGCCCGGATCTTGCCATCCTGGCCGACAAAGATCAGATCAAGCGGCATCGGCGTGTTCTGCATCCAGAAGCTAACCTGCTGCTGGATCTCGAACACGAACAACATGCCATGGTCGTCCGCCATGTCCTGGCGGTACATCAACCCAGCCTCGCGCTCCGCGGCGGTGTCGGCGACTTCGATGGAAAAAGAACGATCGCCGCCTTTCGTCACCACAACCAGCGGCGCCGGATCGACCGGAAGGATCATCGCCCTGCTGTCGGCCGCAGTCGGCCGGTCGGAATAGAAGTAAGCACCCGCGGCCACGACCACGGCGACAATGGCGCACACCACACCCGCCGTCAGCCAGTTCCTGTGAGCCATTCAAAATCCTCGACCGGAAAACGTCCTGAAGCGCGCCGCCTTGGGTCAGACCCGTGGGCATGCTTTCGGGCGACATGCCTTAGACCATGATCCCGAAAAGTGGAACCCGATTTTCTGCGACAAACGGAAACCGTTTGTCGAGAGATTATGGTCAAACGAAGAGGAGATAGAGCGCCATCCCGATCGGTCGGGATGGGCCACTTTGGACGACTGAATTAGTGCGAGACCGGCAAGGTCCCCATGTCGGGGTGAATCTCGGCAGCCATAAGGCCTTTGTCGCCGCGCCCGAAACGAACCAGCACGACCTGGCCCGGCCGAAGCTCTGTGATGCCGTAGCGGCGCAAGGTCTCCATATGGACGAAGATGTCCTCGGTGCCCTCGCCGCGGGTGAGAAACCCGAAACCCTTGGTGCGGTTGAACCATTTCACCAAAGCGCGTTCGAGGCCGCTTTCCGGCGTCACCGCGATATGGGTGCGCTGCTCCTGCATTTCGGCCGGATGGACGGCGGTGCTGACGTCCATGGAGAGCACCCGGAAGGCCTGCAATCCGCGATCGCCATGCTTGACGAGGCAGACCACGCGCGCGCCCTCCAGGGCTGTCTGGAAGCCGTCCCTTCGAAGACATGTCACATGGAGGAGGATGTCGCCCGAGATGCCGTCATCCGGGAGGATAAAACCATAGCCCTTGGCCACATCGAACCACTTGATGGCGCCGGCAATTTCGAGCAGATCGGCGGCGTCGCCGCCTTCGTCACGCTGCAAGGCGTCGGCAAGGGTTCCTTCCCGCCCCGTGAAAGAGGCCTTTTCCCCCATAAGAATGCCCCCTTTTTTCAAGAACACTGCAACTGATTCTTGACACTAGATTAACACCGCGACTTCCGGTGTGTGCAAGACCTGACGTGCCTTTTTTCACGGTTCATTGGGGGAATACCGGATTTGTTCTTTGCCGGCATTGCGCAGTGCCGAACGATTGCCCTTTGGCCGGGTCGACCCTATGTTGCGCCGCAACGCAATTTATCGAGGAAATCACATGCGCTATCTGCACACCATGGTCCGCGTCGCCGACGTCGATGCTTCGCTCGATTTCTACTGCGCCAAGCTCGGCCTCAAGGAGGTGCGCCGCTACGAAAACGAGCAAGGCCGCTTCACGCTGATCTTCCTCGCCGCGCCGGAAGACGAGGAGAGCGGCGTGAATGAAAAGGCGCCGCTGATCGAACTGACCTACAATTGGGATCCGGAAGACTACAAGGGCGGGCGCAATTTCGGCCACCTCGCCTATGAGGTCGACGACATCTACGCCACCTGCCAGCATCTGATGGACAATGGCGTCACCATCAACCGGCCGCCGCGCGACGGCAACATGGCCTTCATCAGGTCGCCGGACGGCATTTCGATCGAGCTCCTGCAAAAGGGCCCGGCCAAGGCCAAGGCCGAACCCTGGGCGTCGATGGCGAACACCGGAAGCTGGTAGGCCTCGACCTCAGCGGAAAATCGCGCGGCAGCCTTTGGCGTTTCGCGCGACGCAACCTATCTGCCCACGTATTGCGCCAGTTTGAGAAATCTGGCGCCATATCAAGCAATAGGCGCTTGCCCCTGGAGAATTCACTCATGCCGACCAGCCATGCCGATGTCGCCACCGAACATGCCAGCCGCTATTTGCAGCAGCTGTGCAAGCACTGGGCGCACAAATTCCCCGTCGAGTTCGATCCGCTCCATGGCACGATCGATCTCTCGCTCGGCCGCACCGTCATGGATGCCGATGCGGGCGCGCTGCATATCACGGTGTCGACGGAGGAAAGCGGATCGCTCGAGCGGCTGGAAAGCGTCGTTGCCGATCACATCAAGCGTTTTGCTTTCCGCGAAGAACTGACCTTCGACTGGAAGCCGGCCACGGCGGCATAAGCGGCTTAAGCTCCGTCCGCCTGACCGGCCATCTCCAGCAGGGCCAGCACCGAGCGCCAGTTGCGCGCGGTGCCCGGCACTTTCAGCGTGCGCGGGATCAACCCGGCAAAAACCGATTTGCCGAGCCCGTCCGGTGCGTGCAAATAGAGCACGTCGCCCTTGATCTCGAACCGCTCGGGACCGGTGCACTTTTCGGCCAGCCGCGCCACCTCATCGGCGGTCGGCTCGCGCTCCAGCACATAGGCGTGGAGCTTGGTGTGGTCCGCAGCCACTTCCGGATAGGGATTTTCGCTCACCGTCCGCTCGAACCAGCCGAGATCGCGCACCATGATGCGCGAATGGAAACCCCATTTCTTCTCGAAGGCTGCTTCGATCTGTCTCGTCAGCGTCGCCGCGTCACCCTTTTTCGCCCGAAGCACGGCATTGCCGCTCTGCACATAGGTGGTGACGTCGGAAAAGCCGAGATCCTCGAAGAACGACCGCAACTCCGCCATCTTGACGATGCGGTTGCCGCCGACGTTGATGCCGGAAAACAGCGCGACGAAGATTTTTCCCTGATCAGTCATCCGATCATCGGTCACTCATATGATGAACCCGGCCAATGTCTCGTTGTCGGTGATGTCCTGATACTGGACGCCCTCGGCCTCAAAATTCGCCTTGAGCAGGTCGAAATTGCGGCGGTCCTTGGTTTCGATGCCGATCAGCACCGAACCGAAATTGCGCGCCGATTTCTTCAGATATTCGAAGCGGGCGATGTCGTCGTCGGGGCCAAGCATTTCGAGGAAATCGCGCAACGCGCCTGGCCGCTGCGGAAAGCGGATGATGAAGTATTTCTTCAACCCCTCGAAGCGCAGCGCCCGCTCCTTGACGTCCGGCAGCCGCTCGAAATCGAAATTGCCGCCCGAAACCACTGCGACGATGGTCTTGCCCCTGATCTCCTTCTTCGAAAAATCCTTGAGCGCGTCGATTGCCAGCGCGCCGGCCGGCTCTAGCACGACGCCTTCGACGTTGAGCATCTCGATCATGGTGGCGCAGAGCCGGTTTTCCGGGATCAGCCGCACCGTGTCGGCCGGAAAATCCTTGAGATGCCGCAACGGCTCGCGGCCGATCTCGGCCACCGCGGCGCCATCGACGAAATTATCGACCTTGGCGAGCTTCAGGCGTTTTCCGGCAGCCAGGCTCTCACGCAGGCTTGGCGCGCCGGCCGGCTCGCAGAAGACGAAGCGCGCTTCCCGGTGCTGATCGGCGAAATAGTGGGTGACACCTGCGGCGAGCCCGCCGCCACCGACCGGCAGCAGCATGATGTCGGGCATGCGCGCGCCCGGCATCTGGTCGGCGATCTCATAAGCCACGGTCGCCTGGCCCTCGATGATGTCCTTATGGTCGAAGGGCGGCACCATATGGGCGCCGGAACTTTCGGTGAATTCGAAGGCGGTGCGATAGCAATCGTCGAAAAAGTCGCCGACCAGCCTGATCTCGACGAACTCGCCGCCGAACAGCCTGGTCTTGTCGATCTTCTGCTGCGGCGTCGTCACCGGCATGAACACCACGCCCCTTTTTCCGAAGTGGCGGCAGACGAACGCAAAGCCCTGTGCATGGTTGCCGGCGGACGCGCAGACGAACAGTTCGGCCTCGTTGCCCGCCGCGAGCGTCTTGCGGAAGAAGTTGAAGGCGCCACGGATCTTGTAGGACCGCACCGGCGACAGGTCCTCACGCTTCAACAGCACCCGCGCACCGGTCTTTTTCGACAGGTAGTCGTTCTCCTGCAGCGGCGTCTCCGGAAAGATCTGGCGGATCGCGGCGGCAGCAGTTGCAACGCGGGAAGAGAAACTGTTCATCGGAAAACCACCTCACACCGCATGTCGCCAGCAGAGCCTCTATCATTGATTGGGCCGAGCACCGGCTGTTGTTAAGTGCCCTGCCGTTGCGGGCCCGTTTTAGCCTATTGCATCCGCCTCAAGCCGGAGGTGCTGCTCTTCTCCAACATTCCGGCGTTTCTGCCGCCGTTTTGGCTTTCGCGCAACAGTGCGATGGCGGTAATCGGGCGCCGATCACATTTCGGCCGGACACGACTTAGTTCTGCCGCACTCTGGCTGTCCGGGAGGTGTCGCGGGGGGTAGACAGGCCTGTTGGCCGGAGTTGGAATTTCTAAGTGCCTTTGAAGAAGATCTTTGCCGTTGTCCTTACTTTGCTCGTCGCTGGCTGTGCCGGCACGCAAACACAGGAACTGCTTGGCAGCGCCATCGTCGCGACGCCGGTGACGGAGATTGCCGGCAACCACAGCATCTTCATCGCCACGACGCGCAAGAGATCCGACGATCCCAACAAGGTTTTCGACGGCGAGCGATCGGCCACGCTGAATTACGCCCGCGTCACTGTCACTGTGCCGGGCTCCCACCAGACCGGCCAGATCGAGCGCCGTTCGCGCGGCAAATCCGACGACCCGGCGAAATATTTCATGGCGTCCGAAGTCGTCGGCTACGATACGCAGCCGAAGTTCTCCAGCGCGCTCAACGCCGACATCGCGGCGCGCGGCGGCCGCGTCATGGTCTTCGTGCATGGCTACAACACCGGCTTCGACGACGCCGTCTACCGCTTGACCCAGATCGTCCATGATTCCGGCTATCCGGGCACGCCGGTGCTGTTTTCCTGGGCCTCGGGCGCCAAGACCACTGACTATGTCTATGACAAGGAGAGCGCCAGCGCGGCCCGCGACCAGCTCGAAGTGACCTTGAGGATGCTGGAACAGTCCGGCGCCCGGCGCATCGACATCGTCGCCCATTCGATGGGAACCTGGGTGACGATGGAAACGCTGCGCCAGTTGGCCATCACCGGCGACCGCGATCTCGGCGGCAAGCTCGGCGACGTGATGCTGGCCTCGCCCGACATCGACGTCGATGTGTTCAAGAGCCAGATGCGGCGCTACGGCAAGCCGGACAAGCCGTTCATCCTGCTGTTGTCCGACGACGATCGGGCGCTCAGGCTCTCCGGCCTGATCGCCGGCTCGCGGCCGCGCGTCGGCGACTACAAGGATGCCGCCGATCTTGCCTCCTACGGCGTGACGGTCGTCGACCTCTCCAAAGTCAAGGGAAGCGACAGCTTCAACCACACCAAATTCGCCGACAATCCCGAACTGGTGAAGATGATCGGCCAGCGGCTGCGCGACGATGACGGTTTTGCCAGCGACCGCGACGTGACCGATCGCATCGGCCTGCTCGGGCAATAGATTCGCGAGGCTTTCGCCGTGCCTGTTCAGCGTTGCGGACGTACCGGCTCACTTTGGACTGGACCGCGCCGGCCTCTGGCTTTATCGGAATAACCAGCGACGTCATGCGTTTGACGTCCCACTTGGACGGGAGCTGCAGTGTGACGAGCGTGAAGAGGTGCGCAGTACGTCGCGTGCGCGACTGCGCCGTCACCGGCTGAAACGACGGCCAGAATAGCACGATCTGACTCAACAAGACGACGGGCACGACTGACTTCGGAGGAGATCGCCCCGGGCCGATCGCATGACGATTTCGTCGCACCACCACGACGCCAGAGAGCGCGCCAGCGCACCAGGACACCCCGACAGCCGTCTCACGACGGCAACGCTCGCTGTTTACCGTGACCATGCTGTGCCGTGTCGACGTCACCGTTCCAAAAGCCATCAAGGTCCTGGCGCATCGCAGCGGGCCAAGGCACGACTCCGCAACACAGCAGCACTACCCGGCCACAGGATTTCACCGCACACGGGAAAACAGTCACTTTCAGAAGGCCGTCGCGCCGCAATTCGCCATACGGCGGTCGGCCGCCGACATGCCATCGCCCCCGCCCCCGCCCGCCCCCCCCCGCCCCCCCGCCCGCGGGCCAGACCCCGCCGCTGCTTGGGTTTCGTGCACGGCTTCACGAACAACGGCTCTCGCAGACGGCATCTACCGGCATGACGCAGATCGCCCACGACACGAAGTACCCGGCCAACGCCACGGGTTGCCTGCTCTACTCCGTGGGCCGTTCACAGCGGCAACGACGAACTCGTGTTAACGACTCTTGTACGCACAAGGGAATCCTTGTCTTTTAAACTCGCCTTCACCCGTCGCCCAACGCCCCGGCCGCCACGCGCTCCGACGACCCCTCCGAACCGACCGCACCGTCTCCCTGAAGGCCCCCCCTCACCTGCTGGGCCACACCGAACGGCAGGCCAAACGCAGCCTCATCAGGGACAATCACTCGACTCCCCACATGCCGTGCATGCGGACACACTCGACCCGGCCGGATATTCCGGTACGGGTTATTCGGAACCCCCGCAATCCGGAGGCCGCCTCGCCGCCAGCTCCGCATCAACCCACGGCCGATCAATGCCACGCGAGCCCTCCCGGCGCCGGGCTAACCACAAAGTCTAGTTCCCGGCTAATCCCCCCCCCTGCCTCCACACTCGTTCCCCATGGCCTCCGACCTCCCCGACCCTCTCCCCCCACCCCGGCCGCTTCCGATCGGTCCGTCAACGATCCCATCGCAGACTGCATCATACAGACCCTACACACTGCGGCCACCGATCACACCACCCCCACAAGCGAACCACCACGCACCGTACCTCCCCGAGTACCCGACAACTCACTGCCTGATATGGCAGCCGGCACACCCCCACCACCCCCCCACACTCCCCCTGCACTGATACAGGCGCCGCGACCCCCTATCCCAGGAAGCTATCGTTCAGTGAGTCCCCTGTCACATCACTCATCCTACGTCCACGGATGCGAAAGAGTCGTTCGTACAATGTTTTTTTCCACGTGATGAGACCCATCCCCCCATATGGCAAAGCAAGAAGGAACTAGAAAGCTACCCCCTAGCGTCTACTGAGGCAAATTCCGATCCACACTACGGCCCCCATCCCCCCCCCCCTCGACTATATTGATGTCCTTGACTTGGCTTTTTCCTTCTCCCTCCCCCCCCCTGCTTTCTCTGCCGTCCTCCCCTGCGTTCCCAGGTTTCACCACCCCGTCCCCTACCCCCTTCGGGCTTCTGGCACAGATCCCCGTTTTTCGGTCACGTCCCGACCTTCTTTCTCAGGCCTAATTGGGCCCCCCCCCCCCTCCGCGCGACCGCCTGACACCCACGCACTCAATATTCCACCCCCGCCCGACCAACCCCGATCGGTGCCTGCAATGATTGGGCGATCCCGTCCCCCCCCCCCCCGTGCCTTACGTTCCTCCCTCCCTGCCGACGCCGGCCCGTCCCGGCCCTTCGCCGCATACGCCCCGTGCATCAACCCCAGTAACACCCGATCCGGTGCCCAGCATCACCCCCCCCCCTCCTTCCATCACTAATCACTAGACCTTCTGCGCCTTACCGACCTAGTGCATCGGACCAACATCAGTACTGGCCGTTACCGGGTTCCGTGTTCGCCATTCGACAATCATCCTATAAAGCCTCCAAATAAAACCACGCGCTCCCCGTTCCAAGCCCCCCCGCAGCCGCTGGCAAAACATAAGCCATCCAGGTGGCTCCGCCTCCCCTCTCGGCCTCCCCCCATCACCATCCCCGATCATGTATGTGGTGTATGTGACACACACCCTACCCACCCCCCCGCGGCCACGGACCGACGGACTCACCGCCATGAACATACCCACCCCGCCACAATGTCGGGTTTCGTTTCTGGCCTCGGTTACCCGCGGGCTACCTGCCGACAAAACCCCCCCAGCACGATGGTTAATGGAACGGTATGTGATGGGGTTCCTCTGCCCGCGCTGGTGCTGTGCTGAGCCGCTGTATAGGCTGGATTCCTTACAGCGTGACGAT